>JACNFI010000036.1 GCA_014384665.1 Candidatus Cloacimonadota bacterium | reverse complement strand
GATGGAACTACCTATAGTGCCGGAAATTCAATTATCGGTGGTGGAACCGTTCTTTGTTATGGTCCTGCTCTTCATTATGATCATATAAGTCTAACTGCAAACACTCAATATTTTTATAAAGCTTGGTCTTATGATGGTAGTGAATATTCATATGGAGTTGCCGATGATGCAACAACTCCATGTGCTCCCTATACTCTTCCAATAGTACAGGGTTTCAACGCAGCAACTATCCCAGCTTGTTGGACTGAAACCATTGTTGCTGATCCTGGAACTGACCCGGCTTTAACTTATGTTACTTCCGGCACATCTCCTACTTGCTCACCGGACGAAGGTACTCACATGGTTAAATTTAACTCCTATAGTTGCTCCAATGGTGCAGAAATAAGACTTGAAAGTCCGGAATTTTCAACTTTAGGGTTGACTGCAGCTCGTGTTTTATTTGCCTGGTATGAAAGTTCTGACTATTCCTCATATTTAGATGAAGGTGTTACAGTACAATGGTCTCTTGATGGTACTACTTGGAATAATGGTACTTTTTACCAAAGGTATAATGCTACAAATGGGTGGTATGATAAAACATATAATCTTCCTGCAGGTGCTCAAAATCAAAGTACTGTTTATGTTGGCTTTCTATTTCATTCGCAGTGGGGTAATAATTGCTATTTTGATGATGTAACAATTCAAGAATCACCTTTCTGTCTTGCACCTTCAGATTTAACTACAACAAATATTGGAATTAAATCTGCAGATCTGGGCTGGACAGAGAATAACACACCTCCAGTAACTGTCTGGGATATTGAATGGGGTGAAACACCATATATATTTACAGGTAATCCAACGGTAACAGGAACAAGCAGTAATCCTTATAGTTTAATAGGTTTATCTATTAATACAGAATATACGTGGAAAGTACGTGCATATTGCGGTGCAAAAGCAACCAGTACCTGGACCGGACCAAGTACATTTACTACTTCAGATGGAAAAGCAATAAATCCGGATCCTGCAAATAATGCATTAGGTGTTCCAGTTACTGCAAAAACATTTGATTGGGATGATGTAATAGATGCATTTGGTTATACAATCGATATCGGAACTGCTCCCGGTCTGTCAGATATAGTAAATGATGCTCAGTGTCCTCATCAAAGTACATATACATACGGTGGACCAGACTGGGATTATAATGATGATTATTATTGGACGATTACCACATATTATACTGCAAAAGAGATTGTAATTGGTGATGAATGGAAATTTACAACTGAATGTGGAACCTATTTAACACCGTTCATTGAAGATTTTAACGGGACATATGTACCTTATTGCTGGTATGAAGCAACAGGCGATGTGCCTACACCTAGTGTCGGATCAAGTGCATGGTTTCAATCCACATACTTTGCTAATGCTGCAGGTAATTCTAAGGCTGTTAAAATGAATGTTTATGGCACCGATAATGATTGGTTAGTTTCACCTGAAATCGACTTAGGTGCCGGAAATAAACAAGTTAAATTTAAAGTGGCAGCTACCACTTACAATAGTACCGGTTCAGTAACTATGTCAGCAGAAGATACAGTTTATGTCTTAATAACCTCCAACACAAAAGCTACTTGGGACCTTGCAGACGCAATTACTATATATACAAACACAAATTCACCTTCCAACACAGGAGATGATGAATTATTTGCTCTATCGGGATGGACAGGCGCTGTGAGGTTTGCTTTTTATACAAAAGGTACAGGTTATACACCTGATATGGATATTCACTTTGATGATTTTATTGTTGAAGAAATCCCAACTACTCCAACTCTCAGCGTATCTCCTAACAGCTATAACTTTGGTGATCAAAATAATGGATTCTGTTCTGCCTGGGAAACTTTTACGTTGGAAAACATTGGACCAGGTACAATCAATGTGAGCGGTATTACTCTTACAGGTACTGATGCTGCTTCGTTTGAAATCCAAAATAATCCTGCACCATGTGCTATACCTCCTAATGCAACTGTCGATGTAAGATTCTGCCCAACTACGTTAGGAGCAAAAACCGCCTTCTTAACGATCGGGGATGATAGAGCAATAACAAATATTCTTTTGGATGGAAATTCAGTTACCCCGGGTTATTGCGATGCATCGGGTGGATGCGATGAATATATTGCTGGCGTAGAAATTGGAACAATTAATAATTTGACAGATTGTGACGGTTATGCCGACTACACTGCCTTAAGCACCGACCTTACACAAGGTACAGTTGGCGTACCAATTACAATTACCAATGGAAATTCGTATTCTAGTGATGATTTAGGTATCTGGATAGACTGGAATCAGGATTTTGATTTCGATGATGTAGGTGAAAATGTTGTTTGTACAGTTGATGATGGTGCTGACGGAACTTATACCTTTGATGTACCGATCGGAGCAACATTAGGAAATACAGTAATGCGTATCAGGATAAAATATTCAGGATCAGATTGCGGTAATCCCTGTGGTGCAACCACTTATGGAGAAGTTGAAGATTACACTATAAATGTTATCGAATTACCACCATACCCTGTACTTAGTGTTAATCCGGATCCTTACGATTTTGGCACAGTTCCCGTGGGACAACCTGCTACACAACTTTTCACACTATCAAATATAGGGCAAGGTACTTTAACAATTGCAGCAGGTGCTGTTACTACTACCGGAGATCCTGATTTTTCCATTTTATCAATTACACCTCCATTACCAGCATCCTTAAACCTTGGTGAATCAATTGAAGTTGAGGTTCAATATGATCCTGCTGTAGCGGGTGCTAACACCGGCGTGTTATCTACTGTTTGGGGAGCTGCAAAAGACAGTTATAATGTTCCACTTTCCGGTACAGGTTTTGTATTACCTATTTGTACTGTTTGGGAAGGTGAACCTTGTGGTGATAATACTAATGGTGGCTGTAATAATGATCCGGATCCTCCTACATATACCCCTCTTTATGGTGGAGATGTTATGTGCGGTTTAACAGGTACTTGGGATGCCGGTACCAGAGATACTGATTGGTACGATTTGACCTGGTACGGTCCCGTAACAGCAAACTTTACAGTTTGGTCACCAACCGTTCCTTTATATGTATTCTTGATTTCTTCTGATGAAGGTTGGGGTGTATTGGGTTGCACTAATGTAGCTGTTTTTCTTCAACAAGTAGTTAATCCAGGTGAGCTTGCAACTTTCAGTTGGGATAGACCGGGACCTGAAGGTCAATATTGTGTTTGGGTCGGCCCTCAAGTATTTTCAGGATATCCATGTGATAATGACTATATTCTTCAGGTGGAAGGACCTACAAACCCATACCCTGTACCTGCAGATGTTGCAATTAGTGTAGATACTTCTTCAATCCCGAATCAAGTAACAATTTCCTGGACTGATGAAGGTGGAAACTATAATGTTTATGCATCATCATCGGCCTATGGACCTTGGGCAACTATAGCAACAGATCTTAGCGGTGGTAGTTATACATATATTCTTCCTGCAACTAACACTTTCTATAGAGTTACTAACGGGGTCATTGTCAAACAAAGATCTTCTAATTATATTGTTCCTATATCAAACCATATAATTAATCTTGGAACTAAAGAAATTAAGAAATAGTTTAGTGATGTTTATGGATTCAGCCCCGATTCTTCGGGGCTGAATCCTGAAATAATGAAATTATGCTAATATCAAAAATAAGCTCTGAAACATCATTCATTAATGATTTTTGGTGCGATATGATCTGTAAATTTAAAATTCGGATGGTAAATTATTTACCGAAAAATGTTAATTTCAAAGATAGGTTAACTTATGCAGGTATTTTATGCATAATGAGATGTCACCTTAATAATATGGAAATATCAAACTTATGATCAATTCATTGTTTGATAAATTTAAAAATGTTAACACAAAACAAATAAGAGGTAAACAATATGAAAACTAAAATTTGTTTGATAATGGTTTTGTTGCTTGTATTCTCTGTTTCTCTAAGTTGGGCTGAGAAGAAAAGTGATGTATTACCTGCAGAAAGCATTAGAATTGAACCGGTCAGTCAAGCTTCCTATCATCCTGTATTAGAGAAAGCAGTTGAGAAGGAAGTAGGTGAGAAAATACATAGAATTATTCCTGAGGGAAAAGTCTATAGAGATCCACCAGCACCTGACCAGTCCGAATACCTGTTATGGCAAGATAACTTTGAAGATGAAGATCTCATTTCGTATTATGCTGGTGCAAATTATTATTGGATGATTCCTGATGAAGCTGTTGAATATGGTGTCCGATTTACTGCTCGTCGTGCCGGCACCTTAGATGGAGCATGGTTCTATTGGTATTTTGGTAGCACTGCCCCTCAAGCAACTGTACATGTTTATGCAGATGATTTAACTGATGGAACTGGATATCCAGGCACAGAACTCGGCTCTGTCACTGTAACTGCAAATCTAACTTCTTGGAACTATATAGATTTAACATCTCTGGGAATTAATGTAACTACTACTGAAGATTTCTTTATAACCTATTCTGTAGCTCCCGGAGATACCCTTTCTATCATCTCTGATAATGGCACAGGTGGTGCAAATCGTTCTCTTGAAGTACTTCCAAGTTCTAAAGCATGGTCCTATATGATTGATGATTTTGGTACAGACTATGAATGGAACATAGATGCAGTTATTGGTGTAACACCAGATCCTTGGACTCCATCTTTTGTAAATACATGGCAGACCGTAACAAGTTCTTCCCATAGCCCCACACATTCTCAGTGGATCGATGACGACCCAGCAAATGCAGGAAATAATTTATTGACTTCACCACCATTTACATGTCCTGACGGGTATGGTCGTCTATTATTAAGCTATTGGTACAATAGTGACCTTGTTGATGGTTACTATCCAGAGCATGATTATTGGGCTTTCTCCATTGGAAAAACTGCAGATGCAGTTTCTTGGCATTCATCTACCTATAATGCGTATGTTCGTGCAGACTCATGGTATGCAGGTAGTGAAATTCTCCATGAATATGGAACTAACGCAATCTATTATCTATACACCCCAGAAATTGATTTAACAGGTGCTACTTCAGCAGAGCTAACATGTGTAATTGACTATGACACGGAAGAACCAGGTGGAGAAGACCCACCTTATGATGGATGGGATGTTGCGAATGTACAGATCTCAACAGATAATTGGGCAACATATGGATTCCTTGAAGACCCACTTCACCCCTATAATGTTTCTATAGCTTATGCTGGATATTGGAATACTAATAATCCTGCAGATACACTTAGCTATCCGGGCTGGGGTGGTGCAAATGTTGCTGATGTTGGTGATTGGTTTAATGCGACATTTGATATGAGTGATTATTTTGGTGAAACTGTACATATTCGTTTTGCACTTGCGTCTGACCCATATACTGTTGCTGATGGTTACTGGGTGGATAATGTTGACGTTACTGTTAATAGTTCTATTGTATTCTCAGATTATAATGAAACAAATCTTTTACCTGATCCTCCAATTATTCCATTAGAAGAATTAGAGCATAACGATGTAACAGCTTCATGGACTGAAAGTAATAGATTTGATATTACTACATATGCAGGAGATGAAATTGTATTGGAAATTCGTGTTAAACTAGATGCAGACACACTCGCAAAGGCAGATGGTGATGGTTTCTGGTTTGATGATCCAACTATTTTTGGTTATAACCTTCCAGACCATGATTGCGGCGCTATGTGTAATGTAATTCCTTATCCTCAAACAGTCGGTGTTAATGTTGAACCAGGTATTGTTTATGGCAACTTTGGTCTAACTACTGAGGGTCCAAATTTGAGAATAGATGTTGAAGGTCTTGGTGCAACTACTTTTGACTATTATAAAAATAGTACTGCTCCTATTGCAACAAATGAATATAACTTGGAATATCTTACTAAAGTACCTACATTTAATTTAGTTGCTGGAACCCATAGTTTCAAGGGCTGGACAGAAGTCGGCTTTGATGAGGATCCTTCAAATGATACAACTTTTATTAATATAGAAGTTTTACCTGCAGGACAATATGAACTTGGATATAACTCAAGAGTCTGGACTGGAACATACTATACTTCCTCTTATTGTGGTTCCTATTTTACTCCATATGCTGATGGTATATTCTCCACAAAAGGTTCTGCGTATGTTATTAATGCAGTCAATGTATTGCTGTTGAATATGGGTACTGATTATGCTACAGATACAGAAACAATTGAAATATTTGAAGCTATAGATGATGTAACACCTGGTAATCTTATCTATACTGAAAGCTTTGCTTATACCGGTGGAGTAGGCGGCTCTAATGAGTGGGTTACATTTACTCTTACAACTCCTCAAACTATAACTTCTGACTTCTTTGTAATGATCAGCGGTGATTGGTATACAGATCCTGTTAATGCTAATTACTACCCAGTATTTGACGATATGATTAGACAATATGTTACGCAGCCATATGTTATTAACACTGTATATGGAGATGGACCCACAGATCCGTGGTATCACTCTTCTGGCGCTCGTTTCGTCAATACTATTGGCACGACTATAGAATGGATATTCCCACCTGTTGTTAATATTGCAATTTCTGGAAATGATGTTGTCCTTACCTGGGCTGCTGTATCTGATGCAACTGACTACAAAGTATATCGTTCATCCGATCCTTATACTGGATTTACTGAATTAGTAGGTACTACCGGCGGCGCAACAACATATACTGACACTGGCGGTGCAGCTGGTACCAAGTACTTCTATCAAGTTACTGGATTTTAATTATGAATAAAGTAATTGTGGCTCATGTCAAAAAAAATAT
>JACNFI010000035.1 GCA_014384665.1 Candidatus Cloacimonadota bacterium | reverse complement strand
GTTCTTTCGTGGATTTCCATTTTGGTTAGAATTATTTGTCAAGAGTTTGGGGGTACGTGAGTAAAAAAACTAATAACTTGACATTCAAAACGGCCCAATAAGCTCACATATTATTTCAAAGGAGCAAACAAATGAAGAATATACGTTTTTCACTAATTCTTTTACTTCTCGTCGCAATTTTCTCATGTGCGAAAAAGGATGTAGTCTTTGTCACAATTGGAACTGGCGGTGTTAGTGGCGTGTATTATCCCACAGGCGGAGCTATAAGCAAAATGGTGAATAATAATTTTAAGGAATACGGCATCAAGGCAACTGCGGAATCCACAGCAGGTTCGGTATATAACATTAATTCTGTGCTGAGTGGAGACCTTGATTTCGGTATCGCACAATCTGACAGACAATACCAGGCAGTGAAGGGCTTATCAGAGTGGGCGGAATTTGGACCGCAGGAAAAACTTCGTTCAGTCTTTTCGATACATCCCGAAGCAATCACGCTGATCGTTTCCGACAAAAGCGGTATAAAAACAATTGAAGATCTTGTCGGAGCCAGAGTGAATCTCGGCAATCCGGGTTCAGGTCAACTTCAAAATTCCAGAGATGTACTCGGTGCTTTTGGTGTGAGCGAAGATATGCTTAAAAGTGAATATGTCAAAGCTGTTGAAGCACCCGGTTTAGTTCAGGATGAACTCTTAGATGCATTTTTCTATACTGTTGGACATCCCAATGTAAATATCAAAGAAGCAACATCAGGTCGTGTCAAAGTGCACATCGTACCTATCGAAGGATCGCCTATTGAATCATTGCTGGAAGCCTTACCTTATTACGATAGAGCGATAATACCTCATGATTATTATGAACTTTCAACCAATACTGAAGATGTGCCGACTATCGGCGTTAAAGCAACTTTGGTCACCTCAGCAGATGTATTTGATGATATAGTGTATGCATTCACAAAAGAGGTGTTTGAGAATTTTGATGAATTCAAAACCCTTCATCCAGCTTACGGAATTCTCACCAAAGAAAGTATGCTCAAGGGTTTGAGTGCACCTGTTCATCCCGGAGCACTGAAATATTATAAAGAAGCAGGATTGACAGAGCATATTAAACCGGAATTGATAAAGTAATATTTAGTAATTATATCTTGAAATAATGGGAGGTTTGAGAAAATGGCTAAGTTACGTCTTATTAGTTATTGTAAAATAATGCTATTAGCGTGTTTAATAATTCTTTTTTGCAAATGCTCGTCAATGTCCAGTCTTAAAACTGCGCGAGTGACGAAAAAGGGAGATGTAGGTTTTGCTATAGGATATGGTAATGTATTGAATGATGAAGGAGAAGAGCCATTTTCAAGAATTTATTTCTGGGAATTGAATATAAGATACGGGCTTGCTGAAAAGTGTGATATTGGAGTCGAAATAGGACTTCCTGCTCCGATAGCTCTTGATATAAAATATCAACTCATAGGTAATGATACATCTTTTGTGGCGTGTGGTGCGGGATTGGGAATAGCAGTATTTTCTTTTAGCGAAATGAATTTAGGAGTTATATTACCTCTGTATTTATCAATCCATCCATCAGAGATGATCGGTATCTATACAAGTCCCAGATTTTTGTCATTTTATGGAGTAGGAATAACTTCTGGTATACGGTTTGGAAAGGATGTTGCACTTCTTCTTGAATATTCTATATACACCAATTTTGAATATGGTAATGAATATGTTTCTCAACTTACCGGTGCAATTTCATACAAAATCCCATAAGCAAAAACTAAGAGGAAACGATATGAAAATAATTAATGTGAAAGAAAAGAATGGTGAAGTTTTTAATGAAAGAAATAATGCTGTGGAGTCTCTAACGAATGGCTAAAAATGATCAAATTAGATTTAAAATAAATAATCCGGTTTCCGCAAAAGAACTGATCGAAGTGTTTAAGAGTGTCGAGTGGCGAAAGAGCGAAAAGAACATCGTCCAGGCATTTCAAAATTCCTATTATATTACTGCTTATGATGGTGAAAAACTAATCGGATTTGCAAGAGCTATATCAGATAATTGCTATTACACGAATATTTTTGATGTAATTGTTCGTCCGGAATATCAGGGCAGGGGAATAGGCAAAAAGATGATGCTTATGCTGAAGGAGAAGTTCAGCGGAACCTATTTCTTCCTTACATATACTGAAGGCAGAAAAAAGTTTTATGAAAAGTGTGGCTTTGAACTTAATGACAGAGCGATGTGGATTCATATACATAAGTCTTGAAGATGATCATTCCTAAACATAGGTGTAAATCATATCAACGATCCCGTGTCCAAAATTCTTGACACATCTTTTATAGAAAAATTTCTGTAATAATTAATTGTATGTTAGAGGTGAGCGTATGAGAAAAATTATTATTTTTCTCTTTATTTTTTTGTTTGTGTGTTTTTCGGTTTATGCTGCAAAAAAACCGGACTGGGTCAACAAGAGACCAATTGACAGCAAATCTTATATCGGCATCGGTGTTGCGGAAAAAGATACAGAGACCAGCGAATATATTCAGAAAGCAAAGGACCGGGCTTTACGGGAGATCGCTTCTGAGATCACGGTCACAATAAGCGGAGCGACTCTGAATCAAATTCTTGAAAAAGCCGGTGTGGTGAAAGAGGAATTTGAGTCACAGATCCAATCCTCAACTCAGGCACAATTGGAAGGATACGAACTTGTCGATACATGGGAGGACAAGGATCAGTACTGGGTTTATTACCGTTTATCAAAAGAAAAATATGCCCAAATACGTAAAGAAAAGATCGATAAAGCGGTTGCACTCGCACTGGATTTTTTTGATAAAGCAGAACAGAATAGAACGAACAATCATATCGCCGAAGCATTACAGCTCTATCTGCAGGCATTGAATCCGATCGAACCCTTTCTGTCTGAATCTCTTGAAACAAAATACAACGGACAGAATATCTATCTGCTTAACACAATTCATTCGGCTTTGCAGCAAGTTCTGAGTACCATTTCTATCAAACCTGTTCAGCCGGAGATGGCTGCAACTATTGGAAGAGGACTGGATGATCCCATTCTTTTCAAAGCATTGTATTTGCAGACTCCAATAGCAAATTTTCCGCTTCATTTCAGCTTTCTCAAAGGCGATGGTGAGCTTATTGAATATGATAAAACTGCGGTGAACGGTCTGGCATCATGCAGAGTCTCGAATATACTTTCTGCTGGTAAGATGCAGGTCATAAAAGCCGAACTGACAATGGATAAACTGATAACACAAGATGAATTGAACCCAATAATTCAGGACATCATAAGAGGGTTTACAATTCCCTCTGCAACCGTGCTGCTGAATGTATCCGGACCGCAGGTTTTTATCGAATCCACTGAGCTTAATTATGGCAATCCGTTGGATGTGAATTATATCGAACCCAAACTGAAAGAGAAGCTCTCCGAATACGGCTACAGCTTTGTGGACATGAAATCCGATGCTGATTATGTTATGATCATTGAAGCACAATCCCGAAAAGGATCCACGATTTACAACATGTGCTCTGCGTATGTGGATGTGACGATTTCTGTCACGGATATGTCCTCTTTTGAGGAAATATATAAAAATACATTTTCAAATGTGAAAGGCATTAACACAGACATGGACAAAGCAGGTTTGGCAGCGTTTGATAATGCAGCGAAGCAAATTTCATCAGAAATCATTGAAATAATACAATAATATTTTGGAGTTTATTTGAAAAAGACACATTTTCTTTTAGTTTTATTAACTATGATTTCATTGAACTTATATGCTACGATAATTGATGTGAACTGGGACGGCACCGGTGATTATACAACAATTCAGGAAGGAATAAATTCTACCAGCGATGGAGATACTGTCCTTGTCCAAAGAGGAACTTATGTTGAGAATATAGATTACAATGGGAAAAACATTACAGTTGCTTCACTATTCTTAACAACAAGTGACACAAGTTATATTTCTCAAACTATAATTGATGGAAACCAAAATGGAAGTGTTGTAAACTTTGGAAATGGTGAAAATGTAATTGCAGTATTAATTGGTTTTACTATAAAAAATGGTTTGAATAATAGCGGTGGTGGCATTCGTGTTTATTGTCCAAATGGAGGCGGTATTATTTCTAATAATCACATTATAAATAATAAAGCAATATCAGATTTATATACTCTCGGCGGTGGTATTATTATTTCAAACTGTAATTCATTACAACTTATTGATAATATAATTAGTAATAATGAGGTAATTTCTGATTCATGGGCTTGGGGTGGTGGCATTCATATTTCAAATTGTAATTCATTACAACTTATTGATAACATAGTAAATAGTAATTATGCGATTTCTGATTCATGGGCTTATGGTGGTGGTATTAGTTGTGATAATTGTGATAGTGTTTATATATATAACACTATCCTTTATAATAACAGCGCTGAAAGTAGTGGTACAATGGATTGGGAATTTGGAGGAGCGATACATTGTGATAATTCTAATTTATATTGTGAAAAGGTAGTAATAGCTGGCAATTCAGCTAGTGAAGGTGGTGGTATTTATTGTTCGAACTCTAATCTGATTTTGAACAATGTAACAATTGCCAACAATTGGGCACTTCGTGCTGGTGGTATTTACTATGAATATATAGATTTTTATAATAATTATATTTCAAACATTTTAAATTCAATCCTCTGGAATGATTCACAATATGAAATATTCTTCACAGCTTTTGATCATCAAAATTCAATAACAATTGCTTATTCAGATATTCAGGGAGGTGAAGAAGGTATTGTAAACATGGGAGATGGAACAATTAATTGGCTGGATGGGAACATCGATGCAGACCCATTATTTGAAGATCCAATTAATTATGATTTCCATTTAAATGTAGGTTCTCCTTGTATAAATGCTGGAGACCCAAATTCTCCATTAGACCCAGATGGAACTGTTGCCGATATGGGTGCATTTTATTATAATCATTATATGCCAAATGCTGATTTTTCAGCTGATGTAACTACAGGTAGTGTTCCATTAACAGTCCAATTTACAGATCAATCTATACAAGGAACTGGAGCAATTATGGATTGGAATTGGTCTTTTGGTGATGGAGGAAGTTCATATGAGCAAAATCCTACTTATCAATATCAAAATTCTGGAATATATACTGTATCATTAACTGTTACTGATGAAAATGATTCAACAAATACAGGCACTAAGACAAATTATATTACTGTATATCCTGGGATATATATAAATGGAGGATATGTAAGCGGTACATGGTCATATGTAGGAACTCCTTATTTTATTGGTGGAGAAATTACAATTCAAACAGGTAGTACATTAATAATTGAACCTGGAGTACAGGTCATTTTCACAGGACATTATAAATTCAATATCCTGGGCAGATTGTTAGCAATTGGAACTGAAACTGATAGTATTCATTTTACAATTAATGATACTACTGGATTTTCAAATATAGATATTGATGATGGTGGTTGGCATGGGATTAGATTTGACGAGACCCTTGCTTCCAATGATTCTTCTAAAATTGTATATTGTAAAATTAAATATGGCAAAGCTATAGGAGAAGGGCATGATAGATATGGTGGTGCAATTTATGTAAGAAATTTTTCTAAACTTCTTATCTCATCTAACAAAATAGAGAATAACCTCTCCGGATTCTATGGTTGTGCAATTTACTGTCGTTACTCTAGTCCAATTATAGAAAATAATACTATAATCAATAACAATTCAGATTTTGTTGGTGGGGGAATTTCCTTATGGTATTCTGATGCAATTATAAAAAGGAATATAATAAGTAATAATTATGGTAATGGAATTTGTACAACTCGTGATTCTCATCCAATCATAATAAATAATATAATCGCATATAATCATCATTCTGGTAATGGGATTGCATGCTTTTCTAGTGCTGTGATAAAAAACAATATAATAAGTTATAACGATGGAACCGGAATTTACTGTGGATCCAGCAATGTAATTATAATAAATAATGTAATAACAGATAACTATGGATATTATGGTGGAGGTATTCGTCTTTATAAGGGCGCTGACATTTTAATAATAAATAATACAATAGTAAATAATAGTGCTGAAATTTCTGGAGGTGGTATTTATTTTTCAGGTTCAAGTCCTGATGTTATAAATAATATAATATGGTTTAATATATCAGATAGTATTAATAATCAAATTTATATTACAGATTATTACGATCAAGCTCAGGGTATACTTTATGAAGCTGACCCAAATTTTTACTATTGTGATATACAAGGAGGTATAGATGATTTTGTATTTGGTAGTGGGGTAAGTTATGATGGTATTTATGAAAACAATATAGATGCAGACCCATTATTTATTGATCCTAATAATGGAGATTATCATTTCTTATCAAATTCTCCCTGTATAGATACTGGCACCCCTGATACAACGGGTTTATATTTACCTCCATGGGATTTAGATGGAAATAAACGTATTTGGGATGGAAATGGGAATGGGATTGCAGTTATTGATATGGGTTGTTATGAATTTGGTGCCCCAATCTATGGAGTGGATGATAATCCTGAATATCAAATAGGGTTTAAACTTTATCAAAATTATCCTAATCCATTCACTGCTTCTACGACGATTTCATTTTACTTATCTAAAAAACCATATAGCGAAGCACAAATAAATATATACAACATAAAAGGACAGTTTGTTAAAAATTTAAAAATAGATGATACAGAGCCCAAAATGAATATAGTTACATGGGATGGAAAAGATGAAAATGGAAAGAAATTATCAAGCGGAATCTATCTGTATCGTCTGGTAACAGATAACCATAAATCAGAAATTAAGAAAATGCTATTAATAAGGTAAGTTAATTGA
>JACNFI010000034.1 GCA_014384665.1 Candidatus Cloacimonadota bacterium | reverse complement strand
TTTGATGTCGCTTCATTACTCCTTTCCGATAGGTTAAAACCTATCTTTGAAACATGAAAAATCCTACGGATTTACCAGTCTGAAAGACTTCGTTCATTTTAGAAATTTATCTAAACTCTTTTCGCGTATATTTATTCATCATCAATTTCTTCAAGTTCTTTATAGGTGGTTCCCTTTTTATGATGTTCTTCTTGGTTTTGAATATATTTCCTGATGAATTTTACATGCTTTTTTGATATTGTTAAAATACCATATCCTTCTTGCCAATACAATGTATTCTCACCAATCAATTCGTTATTTACAAAATAAGATGAAGAACCTTTTATTAATTTTACTGCTTCCGATATTGCCATTTTGGGAGGAATGTAGATCAATAAATGAACATGATTTTCTATTCCGCCAATCTCATGAAGATAGAGATTATGCCTTTTGCATTTGTTTTCAATGAAATGATAAACCTGTTTTCTAAATTTCTTATCTTCGAGATATGGTTCGTTGAGTTTTGTGTGAAATACCAGGTGATAATAAATTGATTTGAATGTTCTACCTGACATTGGTTTACTCCTTTCCGATAGGTTAAAACCTATCTTTGAAACATACAAAATCCTTCAGATTTGGCAGTCTGAAAGACTTTGATTGTATTGAGCGAGGAGTTTTAACTCTTCGCATATGGTTTCGTTTCATATCAAAGTGTTTTAACTCCTTGCTGATTTGATGTCGCTTCATTTCTCCTTTCCGATAGGTTAAAACCTATCTTTGAAACATACAAAATCCTTCAGATTTGGCAGTCTGAAAGACTTTGATTGTATTGAGCGAGGAGTTTTAACTCTTCGCATACGAGCACATTTTTAAAATACATAATTATCATAATTGTCGTTTGTACGATGCCAGCCGGTTAGTTCGTCATAACAGGAATCAATCGCATCATTTGGAATATAAACAATTCCGGTATTTTCATATTCCTTTTCAGGAACATACTTTTCCGGAACGGAAATCACATAATCATAAAAATCTTTTTTGAATTTCAAGAATTCAGTTTTTCTTTTGAATGTTTCTTTGATTTGTTTTAGATCTATAAACTTTTGCCAAACCAATTTTGCATTATTATCGAATTCTATGAAAACATCTTTCCTTTTATATAATTGATCCTCGATTAATTTGAAAGATTTATACAAATCAGCGAACTGCAAATTTGTCAGAAATCTTAAAATTCTTTCCGATTCATCATTTGCTAATTTTTCTTTTAGAACCCGATAATATGAATCCATATTTTTCAAGAATTCTGTTTCGGAAATTTTTGTTTTGCTTCCAAGAGATTCTTTTGTTTCAATTATACTCAATGCTGATTTCCCATAAATATATTTTGAAAAAGGAGTATTATTATGATTTGCATTTAAAATCTCAAATATTCTTACATTCCCCTTTTTATTTGAAAAATTACGATTACATCTCCCGCAAACTTGGTTGATAGATTCAAGAGGAGCAAAATCACGCCAGACATTTTCAATATCGATATCGACACCGGCTTCTATCATTTGTGTAGAAACAATTATTTTTCTTTTTTCCGATTTTTTAATTTTTCCAATTTTTTCAAATCTGTGTTTTGGAATAATATTTGTTGCGAGATAGAAATATTCAACATCCAAAACCAGCTTTTGTAAATTCTCAAATAGCTTGATAGAAGAATTTATCGTATTCATCACAAACAAAAAAGATTCATCAGAATTCTCAATTTCAATTTTACATTTCTCTATAAAGTGTTGTAGTCCGATACTTTCTGATTTAAAATTCAAATTAACTCTATCGAATTGAGAAAAATATTCTGATTTATTGGGAACTAATTCTATAATTTCATTTGATTCAAAAATTCTCGGTTGAGTAGCTGTTATCAAAATAAAATAAACATTAAAGATTTCAGAAATTTTAAGCAGCGTTTCCCGAACAAGTTTCCAATATTTGTAAGGAATAGTCTGCACTTCATCTAATAAAATAATGGAGTTTGCTAATTTATGAAATTTTTGGATCATCCTGTTTCGGTTGGAAAATAATGTATGAAATATCTGAAAAAAAGTTGTAACAACAATTTCTGCTTCCCAGCTTTCGATCATAAATTTTGCTTGTTCAGGTTCAAATTCTGCATCACTGTCTTTTTGATTATAAGAAATTTCTGCTAAATGATGATGTTTAAGTAAAATATCACTTTCAGGATTTTTCAATATTTCATCAAATACATCGTAATTTTGATCTATTATACTTGTGAAAGGCAAACCATAAATTATTCTCGATTGCATTCCTTTTTGCTCTAATCTATTTCTCAATTTTAAGGCAACAGATAAACAAGTGAGTGTTTTTCCGCTTCCGGTCGGAACATTCAAAGAGAAAATCTTATTCTTTAAATCTATTTGTAAAATGTTAGAACTAGCATCCTGAAAAATTGATTCGCGAATTTTATCTATTTTTGTTTTTGGCTTACCGAATTTCAAAGTCTTGTATCTTTCTATCAAATCGTCATCTAATTTGATATGGTGGTCTTGTTCAACTTTTCCAAAAATTACATCTTCTTTATCCGAATGTAAAAGTAACGAATAAATAAATTGGAAAATCAAATAATATTCGATTTTTTTATTAAATCTTTTAAAAACTCTTTTTTCTTTTCTTCTTAATTCATTTATGAAATAGTCTTTTAATGGTTTCTGTATATTCTCAACCTGAATATTTAATGATAATTTTTCGTTTATTTTATCAAAAAGTAATTGTAATTCTTCTTTATCCATCGATTCCAATTGTTTATCAAGATGTTCAATCGGGATATCAAGTTCATTCGATTCATCTGAACATGAAATCGGATTATTGATATTACCGTGATGTTTTTTGACTATTAAATAAAGGAAGAAAGGCATCATTTGTAAAAATTCACCTTCTTTATTTTTAACATATTCTTTTGCAATCCAAAATGACAAAACAGCAGAGATCAAGGAATGACCGGTTTCCGGCTGATTTTTCATTATTACTCTTTCCTCTTTATCTTTTTCAAAAAGATATTCTTGAAAGAAGGAAGTTGCTTTTCCAAAATCGTGGGAAAAGCCCATTAACCAGATGAGCTTTTCCCAATGTTCATTTGATAGATAAGAAAATAAATTATGCTTTGTTCCTTTGAATTTACTCAAGCAGGCATTTGCAACATTTTGTAAATGAATTATGAGTAATTTATCTGGATGAGAATATAATTTAGAAGAAGACAATGTTCTTCCCCTCTTCTGTTTTCCAAAACTCTTTTACTTTGCATTTTATCTGTTTCCCTTTCCTCTCAAAAATAATATCTTCACGTTTGTTTACTACACGATTCGGTTGCATCAATATAGGAAAGTTTACTTTGAAAATTTCTCTCGAAACTTCAAAATCAACCGAATCATCATCTTTCAAATAAGAACAAGGTAATACAGAATCAATATCAACCCATTCTCCAGATTGTGTTTTTTCAATTTCTGTTTCACCGAGAAATTTAAAATCTGCCAAAAGTTCACTTAATCCTAAAGATATTGAATATACAGATTTGTGGTTTTCCAAATTCATTTTCAACAAATTGAATATTTGTTCATCTTTATGGAAAAAATAAATTACAAAAGCAGAATCTTTCAGAAATTCAATACGGATTTGAGTTCTGTTTTTAATTCTCCAAAAATGATGTTTCGTATCTATCAGATTCTGAGTCCAGCGAACTTTCTTTATTGGATTTGCAATTGATAATGCGATTTTGAAATCATCCAGATTTTGGAAATATTCGAGATATTCGTTTTTATCCAAACCGATAATTGCAGAAATAATTCCTATAATTGTCGGTGGTGGTGGAAATTCAAAGGTAAGAGGAGATGTTGTTGTATAAAATTTCTTGAAATGGGCGTAATCTCCCCAAATTTTGAATTTTAGAATTTTATCCATTTTTCCCTCCGTTACAGAGAGATTTCTGTAAATTTCTCTAGATCACTCAACTTGATTTCTTCATCATTTTTCATAAATTTCATTCGCCCATCTACTTTAAATTCAATTGTTTCTATTTTATCAGAATGAAGCTCTATCATCTCAAGAAGCTTTGAAATATCGATTTTGTAATCTTCAGGTTGGCGGATTTGCTCATCTCTTTTATCTGATTTCAATTTTATCAGATTATCCAGATCACCGATAAAGAAATTTGTTTCTTTGTAATTTATGAACATCAGTAATCTTGGCATTTGACCGAATTTTGAACGAGAGATTAGACCTTTTGTTCCGTTCCAGATTGCATCTTTCAAAAGAGTAATGTCTTCGGTTTGCAGGTTTGTATGAGTTGCTGCATTTTCATTTACAATTCCATAAAATCCAATCAAAGAATATGGAAGAATATCTTCTTCTCTGAATGTTTTTTGAGTTGCATCTTTTTTGGAAGCAAATGCTCCTGTTCCTTTGATATGCTGAATTTTCACGGAATGAAGCGATTTTCCCATTTTGAATTGAACAGGTCCTGTCCAGGTAATCGAACTTGTAATGCTTTTACCTTTTACTTTCAAATCTAAAGGAATTGTTGCACCAAACAAACGAACATCAATACATTCAGCCAAAATTGATTTAGAAATTGCCTGTTTTTGCTCTTCTGCTGACATCTCCTTGAGTTTATCTTTATCTTCCGGTAAATAATCAGCAGCTCGAAGTTTTGCATCCTGAATATGTCCGTCATTATCATAAATTACTTCTCGCACAAAAATGTCATTTCCTTTTTCATTAATGTAATCTCTGATTGTTCTTTTCAGTCTTACATCAGTTACTAAATTTCTTCCTGTTTCTTCATCGATTCTCGGTTTGTTCTCATCATTCGGGTCGCCATTTGGATTTGCATTCTGGATATCGTATAAAAACAATATCTCACTTCGGTTTTTAATTTCATTCATTTTAATCCTCCATATCTTTTTCTTCTAATTTGATCTTAAAATATTTTGATAGATTCATTCCCAAAACAAACACAAAATTCATTTCATCAATTGGTATATTCCATCTTCGGAAATCACCTGCAGAAATCAAATATTTGGATATCAGGTTTTCCAAAGGAATATAATAATTTGATTTATACTGCTCTAACTTATCAATAATTTCAGGAACAAGAGCAGTAATATCTCGACCATCCATTTTTAAACCTTTGAGTTTACTTCTAAATGGAGTTGCTCCTCTTTCAGTTCTTTGAATATTCAAAAGGAATTGAGATAAAACTCCTATCAAAAAAATGCTCTGATGCACATCATTAACAAAAAATTCTTTGAAATTCTCAAAGAATAATTCTGCTTTTGCTTCAAACTCATCTTTTGATCTTATTTCAAAAGATTCATAGAATTGTCTATCCATTTTGTTCTCCTTGTTTTTTAATCTGAATAGATTTAGATTGTTTAGAAAATTTATGAGCATAAATGATTGTATCGAATCAAACCAGAAAAATTGTTCACTAACAAAACAATTTCTTAAATGATAAATTATCTGCTGAATGATAAACTTGTATTCAATTTTATTATCATTAAATATTTTTTGAGTTATCTCCAAAAAGAATTTATCGTGATTTCCTTCGATTTTGTTATTTGGGAAAAATGTACGCAAAACTCCGAAGTTGAATTTGAACATTTGTTTTCCTTCTTTATTTTCTTTGAAGAATATCATATTATCCACAAAATCTTTTGTATCAAAAAGTTGTTTAATTCGCGAAGGCAATACATCCTCTATTGAAGCTAAAATTCGGAAAACACTTTTTTGAGGTTTATCAAAAAATAGAAGATTGAAAGTTACATTATTTTTCTGTTCCATAATAATATCAAAAATGTCATCTTCTGCATTTGTTATTCTCAACCTGTCTTTATCGTTTATTCTTTGTGATTTTTTGTAAGTAATGATTTCTTCGATAATATCCTCTTTTCCTTTTTTATTTGTCGTCTTGGGAATTAGATAATAACGTAATCCATAGAATTTAAAAACAAGATTTTTATCCATCATTTTTATTCCAAGTTCTATATCTAATGCACAATCGATACAGATAGGATAATTTTTCCAGCTTTTACTTTGTTCAAATCCACCAGTAACCATTCCGGGTTTATCGACTGTATAAAATTTTAAAGAGGTAAAATAACCATAAACCTCCGCTTTTTTCATATTGCAAATAGAGCATAATTTATTTTCGGAGAATGAAGATTTCTTGAAAGTTTTGGAATATTTATAATCAACTTTGCTTTCTTCTGTAATGAATTTAGAGAAAAAATCGTAATCTCCAATGAATTTTTGCTCTCCATTTTCTACAAAAACTATAGTAAGCACAACTCCGCCACTTGCTAAATTTTCTGATTTTCTTTTGATTTCTTCAATTATTTCATCTGATCTCAATTCAAGTTCAGCATAAATCATTTTAATAAATTTTTTATAATTATCATCCAGAAAAGAAATATTTTGATTTTGAGAAAACCAAGATTTAATTTTTTGATTAAAGCTTCCTGCGAGGTTATTTGCTGTTTTACATGTAGGCGTTTTATCTGTTCCTCTTGATGAACCTCGTTTATACAAAAGTTTAGATTTTAAATTTGTACTGTGCTCACGATAATCAACTTTATTAAAAACCCACTTCCAATCTTCATCTAAAAAATCGCTTTTATCTTCATTCTTTTCTTTTTTGAATTCGATTAAAAGCAAATGTGGATAATTTGTTTCATCGTAAGAATCTTCCAACCAAATATCAAAACTTGAGATATTCGGGTTATTTGCTTTTTCATATTTTCCGAGTTCTGCAATCGCATTTATCATCCAACCTCCTCATTTATTATGCTTTTCATTATTTTTTTCTTTCACCAATCGATCTCATCCAACATCTCCCGATTTTGCAATCCTATATATCTTCCCCACCATTCCAAACCCTCTTGCAACCTGTTTCCCAATTCCAAGGTATTCAG
>JACNFI010000033.1 GCA_014384665.1 Candidatus Cloacimonadota bacterium | reverse complement strand
AACTTAATGAAATAAATGCCGAGAGGTCAATTTGCTGTCAATTATTTTGGCTATGTGTTTGTATATTCTCTTAAAACTTAGATATAGCGTAATCTAACTCTGAAAAACCGATCACCCAAAAAATTTACCATCCGTCTTCATTACATTACGACGAGACAAGCAGAGAACATAGAGAGCACAGAGAAAGACTGAAGAATAACGGGAGTCCAATACTCAGGTAATAAGAGAAGAAAGTTATGGATAGGATCAGTATGACAAACAAGCGTATTGTATTTATCTACTAATTTTAATCCATTTTAAATTATAGAATAAGCTTATATTATGCTTGTAAGTAACTTTTCAGGTTTTTAATCATCTTTTGTAAAAATTTTTTAAATATTGATTAGAATACCGTTAAACGATACTTCTTATAATTTATTATTTACCAATCATATATAATTTTAGCACATGAACATCTTATTTTTTTATTTACAGAATCATAATATCTAGTTGAAATACATTTCCTGCATGAATTACAATAAAATAAGCTTTCAAGTTCAACAACATCTGCCCAAAATGCCTTACAATCACCAATAGATGATTCAAATGAACTATCGTGGGATCCCTTATTACCAATAAAAATTGAATTTAAAATTCTATCAATAACAGTAGTATCCAATAAACAATCAGTATGTTTTTTTATTTTACTTTTAAGAGCTGTAAGCATTTCATATGACATTCTGTTTTCATTTTTATCATTAAATAGAAATCGCACAGGTACAGAAAGATTAAATGCAATATTCTTAAGTAGACCTTCCAAATATATTCTGATGTTGTTGCCTAATCCTTTTATATCATTTTTTGAGATTTGATTTTCGATTTGTATCTTAAGAGAAGGTAATGGTACATCAATCGATGGACCTGACTTATCTTCCCATTTAAATGTATTAATAAGCCATTTCCCCTTTACTACTTTAGATACATAGTCAAACCAATCTTTATCATGAGTTAACAAAATAATTTGAAAGTCTGCAAATTTTTCAAGTAATATTTGAGCAAAACGAAGCCTATGGTTAGTATCATAACTTGAAATAACATCATCTAAGATAAAGAAATTATTATTCTGATTTAACGCTCTTACAGATGTCAAAAAGAAAGCTAAACCTAAACAATTCATATGTGATTCACTTAAATATTTGCTTGGAGGTGTTTCTTCATTTTCGAAAAATTTAAATTGAATTGTTATACCTAAAAATTCATCATTCTTTTGAACAGGAACAAGATTAATGTCTTCAATATGTTCACCGGGATTCATAAAAACATAAAAGTCGTTAATATCTTTGGATAGGTGGTTTAGGAAAGCAGTAAAACCTTCTTCCATCTTTTTAGTAAATGCTGTATTAATTTTATCTAATGTATATTGTTGCTTTTCAAGCAATTCTTTTGCTTTTATTAATCTTTTTATATCCAGATAAGCATTTTTTGATAACGCTATTTTGCTATGTATATCAAACTTTTCATCGCCTTTTCTGCCTTCTTTCAATTTGCTTATTTTGTCCACTGAAAAGGTTTCAACTTCCTGTAAGACATTTTTATCAATCAGTAATTCATTCGTTTTTTTGATTTCATTACCTGTTAATACATTAATTTTGGTTTCCGTTTTGTAAATATCTAATCCTTTTGCTGTTTTAGAAAGGAAAGACTTTATTTTCGTATTATCTTCTGTTTCTATTTTAGAATCTGTTAAGATATTTGATATAATATTTTCTGCTTTTGCTATTTCGGATTGAAGATCAGATTTTACATCATCAAGATTTGTTTTCTCCTCTTTATATTTTTGTAATTCTTCAAGACGACCCTGCAATTCCTTTAATAATTCTATCTTATTCTTTGGTTGCAAACATAATGGACAAACTTCATCTTTAATAATTTCTTCCTTTAATATTTTTACGCCTTCAGAAAGAAGAGATTCCAGTTTGATTTTATTAAGCTTTTCAATATCTGATATGATATTCTGGTATTGTGTATAATAATTTTTATAATGAATTTCAATGTTCTCTATATCAGGCAATAGCTGGTTTGCGGAACTTTTAACTTTTTCTAAAAACAGTTGTTGTTCCACAACCTGCGTATCTTCAGGATTTCTTAATAATTCAAGAATACCGTCCAGATCATTCAAATTTGTAGCTTTTCTACCAATCTTAATTGGTGCGAGTAAATTGTTTACGGTATCAATATATTGCACATCGGATACAACATTTTGCCCTAACTGCGTTATTAATTGCTTTTGTTGATAGCTAATTTGTGAATCAAAATTAGAGTTTTTTATTTCTCTTTTTAATGTTGATAATGACTTCCGTAAAGCATCTCTTATTTTAATTACTTCAGAAAAGCCTATGATTTCTGATAGTGCAGTTAGCTTTTCGCTTTTAGTTGCTAATATAAAGCTTACCAAATCCCTATATCTTAAAATAATTTGTTCTTTTTTAGATTCATCTAAGAAGGATAAAAATTCATTAGAGTTATTAGTCTGGCTTGTTGTAAATTTAGAATCTTTTTGAGAAATTATTTTAGAAGAATTCAGTTTAGAATCAGAATATTCTATTGAGATAAATCCATCTTCTGAGTCTGAAATGTGAATGTTTCTTAAACCTTCTAATCCTTTTCTGCCGATCTCTTCACTTGACAAATGTCCAATTTTGTCATAATAAAACCACTCCAGAGCATCGGTTACACTGCTTTTACCAGAGCCGTTTTCACCATATAATAAAATTGATTTTTTTTTCAAAGGGAAAACAATCTCTTTATTAATACCCCTCAGCCCTTTTATTTTAATGTTTTCAATCTTAATCATTATCAGATTCCTCCCGTAATTCCAATAAGGCATTGGCTAAATTTTTTTCACTAAGTTTTCCTTCTTCATATAAATCAATAATGGTATTAACAACATTTTCATCTATTTCCGGAAGGTCTTTTATCTCCCGAAAAAACTCATCCAAAATTTGTTTTCCGCTTTTTATTTCATCGCTCATATTATTTCCTTTTATTCAAAATATTGCCAGTCTATATTTATATTAAGATCAAGCTTGCTTTTAAGAATTTTAAAACCGGTTTTGTTATTGCAAATGGGATAGACACCATAATTTTTTACAAAATCAAGTATGAAATAACTTTCCAAATCTTCTACGCGATATAACCACAGGTTTTTCAGCATCTCATAATTGATATAGGTGAAATACAACTGCTCAGTGTTTTTATAATTGGTAATTCCATCATTTCCTGATTTTCCGTCAAAATGATCTGAGAGCCTTTTACCAATACTGTTGGTTTTCTTTTCACTCATTCCTATATAGAGTAACTTTGATTTTTTAAAGGGATAATTAATATCAGTTTTTTTTGAAAAAATAAAATATAATCCCCTTATGCCCATAAGTGGTTGTATGAACCGTGGTTCAAACTCTTTTGCTTCATCGAAAAATAACTTTATTGATTTCATCTATATTTGTCTTAAATTATGGTATTTTTTCATCAATATAAATAGAATATAATTGTTATTGACAGTAAATCGCATTTTATTGGCTCCCTAAGAGTAACTATTCATAAGTCGAGATCATTTTATTTCCGCAACTTAATAAGTAATCATAAGAAATAATCTGAATATGGTTCAAATTAGAATTTAACATTCTTAACGTTTCAAACTGGTTTTCCTTAAAATTATTTGTTCTACCCAGAATAATTTTTATTCTTGGTCTTATTATTTTCACTTTATATTCTCTTTCTAAATTAAATTTATAGTTATCTAATTGTTGTAAATACATCAAGCATTGCCCAATAACTTTTGATAAATCGGGAGAAGGAAAATAACATTTATGGCTAGGGTCATATTTTAGTATATCATAATCTAATTTTGGTCTCTTTAGTTCAATTAAATCTAAAAATCCATCCATAGATTCCATTAATAAATCACTCTCGTTAAAAATTGCTATTTTCCTATGATTATGTTTTTTTATATAATCAACGCCGAAGACCCATAAATTTCTCTCAATCCAATTTTGGAATATTTTTTCTGGTTGTTTTGCAATATAAGGTTCTAATTCTTTATATGTTATAATTTCTTTAACTATATTACAGTTTTTTTCCAGTTGTAAAAGTAATTCCAGATTCTTTATCTCTAAGCGATAAGTTTGGAGTTTATAGGCAGCAGATAAATTCGATAATTCTAAATCAGAAAGAAAATTAAGCAGACCATTAATTTTTTCATCTCCATTTAATTTATCTAAAATTGTTTTTAAAATATTAGGTGAAATTTCTTTTAATTCTCTCAAAACGGTTAATACTTCATTTGTTGTTTCAACAAATGTTCCAGAAGTAGTTTTTGTAGAATCTTTGATGATTGAGATTTGATTTAAGTGTTCGTATAGAGTTTTGATTTCATCAAAATCTAGCACTTCAGAAAAAACAGGCTTTCCTGTTTTTATGTCGTAAGCGTATATCGACATTTTTAAATCAGCAGTGTTTGTAACACCCCCCTTAATCCCAGAAAAATTCACTTTTAACATTAAATTTTCATTTGAAAATATTTCTTTGTCGTATTGAACACTCATATTAAACTTTCGTAATTACATCTATGTAACCTTCCCATTCTGGATTGTAATTTTCATGAAAAGGTGGACCAAACGGGTCTTTATTACTTAATATTTTTACATTTGATAACTCTTCAATATTGTACATTCGAAAACTTGGGAATGATTTTCCTGAATCTGTAACTCCCCCTGTTTGTACTATATGAACTTTTGTACTTTGAATTCGTGAGTTTTTTGCAGTGTATATAAAAACTGCATATGGATCTCCAAATCGTTTTCCTTTTACTTTCCCTTCTCTATTATATTCATAAGAGATTGGCAGTCTCTTTTCAATCGCACGTTTTAAAGTTTCTAGCGTATTCATGATTTCTCCTTTATTTCATCAATATAAATATTACAATAAATTTCTTCCATTACCGGATCATCTGGATTATAATTAGGCCTTTTACCAGAGAATTCTTCCTCGGTTATTGTAATATTAGACATTTTTTCCACAGAGAATAGTTTCCAATGAACAGGATTACCAGATTCACTATATCCTCTTGTTTGAAATGCTCTCAATAAGTCATTGCCTTTACGGCTGATTCCATAACAAAATGGTTCTGCTGTTCTGTTACCACCATTGTAATAAAATTTAATTACACTTTTTGATCTAATTGCATCACAAATTTGCTCGTTCATATAAATCTCCTTTTTACACCTTCACCTCTACCACCTGCAAAGTATCATTTCCAAGTATATCTACTACCCTGACGGCTATTTTATATTTTCCCTTTTCCGGATAGGTGTATTCTGCAGAAGTGAACTCGATTTCGTTGTTCTTTTTTGTGCGGAAGGTCTGCCACTCATTCTCAAAAATATAATTACCAGTCCAAACCTTCTCATCATTTCCATTTATTTTGATCATTTCCTTTTTACTTTCATAATCAAAATCCACTGCCCAGTAATCTATCCAGTCGTACCAGTTCTTGGTTAAAATCTCCTGTGATATAATGTCATCTTTACCTTTAGAAATCTTTATGATCTGTCCGTTCTCTATAACGACCTTGTCACTTCCCTTACGCATTCTCTGTTCTATTTCAACGAGATCGTCCTGTGTGTATTTTGTGACAAAATCTTTCAATTCAACCTTTACAGTTCTACCTTTCAAGTGTGGTTCAACTTTCAAATATGCAATATCATAGAATTTTACCTGTCCCTTTTGAACTGCTCTTTTATCAAAAACTTCTCGTGGTATGTTCTTCAGAATAAGGTTGACTCCATATTCTGATAATTCCTGCTCAATATAAGGGATCAATCCCATCTCAAATTCAAACCCCAACACATCAACTTTTGTTATTGTTTTCTCAACACACTCGTCCAATATGTCCTCAATAAAAGATTTGGTAACAGGAAAATCTATTGGACCAACATACACAAACCGATCTGCTTTTTGTCCGTGCAGTGTTAGAAAACCCGATACTCTCTTTGATTTATAACCTTCCAGAATTAATGAAATATACTGCTCCTGCTTCATTTCCATTTGCTTTTCTTGATCCTCTTCGGACAGATTAGTATTCACATCCAGGAAATATCTCCTCTCATATTTTCCAAGATTAAGTATCTCAAAAGACCTGAAATTCTTTCCTTCATCTTTTAATTCTCTTTGGACTTTTATCATTCGCTTACGGGTTGTGTGAATAGCAAATCTGCCGAGATCCGCTACTATCCATTTGCGACCAAGTTTTTCTGCCACTGCTGCAGTTGTACCTGAACCGCAGAAAAAATCGCAGACAATATCGCCTTCATTTGAAGAAGATTTGATTATTCTCTCAAGTACTTCTTCAGGTTTTTGAGTGGGATAATTTAATCTTTCAGCAGCATTACTATTTATCATTTCAATTTGCCACCAGTCTTTAGGTAAACTACCTTTAGTAATATATTGACGATAAGTTCCTTCTGGATTTCTCATTTCATCTTCAATAGATAAGTCACCTTGTCCAGATTTACTCCTTATCATATATTTTCCTTTTTCGTCGTCATATTTGAACCTTCTTATGTAATCTTCAGGATAATCTTCGTAAATAATATTGTAAATAGGATTATCTTTTTTTTGATAAATAAATATTGTGTCATGTTTGTTTGCAAATCTATTTTTTACTGTCTGCATAGTTCTATAACACCAAATGATTTCATTTCTAAAATTAAAATTTCCAAAAATATCATCCAAAATTAATTTCAAATAAGAACTGACTCTCCAATCACAATGCACATAAATTGAGCCATCATCAGCCAGCAAATCGTGCATCAGTTTTAATCTTTCATACATCATAGAAAGGTAACTGGAAATTCCTCGTCCCCAGGTATCACGGTAAGCAATTTCTTCGAGAACAGTTTGTTTTTTACTAACTTCATCATCTCCAATTTTCACATCGAAACCAAAATCCGCACCAACCGCAAAAGGTGGATCAATATAAATAAGTTTTATTCCACCTTCATTTTCAATTGCTT
>JACNFI010000032.1 GCA_014384665.1 Candidatus Cloacimonadota bacterium | reverse complement strand
AATATTAAATCCAATTACATCTGTCTCACTTGCAGTTTGCCAGTTTACTGAAACATATTCATTTCCATATTCGTTAATTGTATAAACTGCAGTGAAAGCAATAAGTTCTACTGGCAGAGTAGTAATATAAATTGTGCCTGATGTTGCATGTGGAGGGTCTCCCCAGCCATTACCAGTTATTACCCAGGGAATTACCAAATTATCAACACCTTCTGGGAGAGTTGAAGTAACATTTACGATATAATCATCATCACCAAAATACCATGCCGGACCTGCTAGCGTCCATGTAACCTCGACTCCCTCACCCGTCTGTCCATCATATAATAACGATCCAGAAAAGCCAACAATAGTTTCAGCGGAGTTAACTGTGACTCCAGCAGGGAAGTCCATAGAAATTCCATCAAGACCTTCATTAAGAACATATTCATGGTCTAAATGGAAAGATAAATTAACAGTTCCAGGCCAATATTCAGTTGTATTTGCAGTTATCACTGAACCTGATATATCACCAAATGCCAGTGTTGCTGCAAAAAGCATAAGTGTTAAAAAACCAACAATTTTTTTCATTTTTTCTCCTTTTTAATTTTGTTAGTTATCATTTAATGTTTCATTCCGAAAGGAATGGTTGCCTAACAGTGAAATTAACATGAAATTTCTCAATAAAAAATGAGAATAAACCTATTTTGGACATTTCCCTTAACTGTTGTGTTTCCCTTTACTTTTTCAATATTTTTAATAGTAAATAGTTTCAATGTTCCTTTTTACCTCCCTTAAAATTATTTTAACCAAAAATAAATTTAAAAAAATTCCTTGTCAAATTTTTTTTTATTTTTTTTAATTTATAGTAAGAAATATATAGTCCAGCTTTCGTTTATACATTTTCATTGCAATGGTATTTTTCTTTACTTTTTAAATATTTCTAGTGTTAAATAGTTTCAATGTTCCTTTTTACCTTCCTTAAAATTATTTTAACCAAAAATAAATTTAAAAAAATTCCTTGTCAAATTTTTTTTATTTTTTTTATAATAAAATTACTAAGTCCACTATAAAAACTAAGATATTAATATAAAAAGGAATATGTGAAAATGAAAAAACCGAAATTTGTCATTCTCGAAACCTGATTTATCAGGTTGAAGAATCTATTAACTTATTTTACTGTCGGTAATTAGAGATTCTTCACTTCACTTCGTTCTGTTCAGAATGACACCGATTTTTTTCATTTTCACACTTCGATTTATATAAAAAATTTGCATTATTTAATTTCTTAGACTTTTTATTGTAAACTCATTACTAATATTCCCAATTTCTATTAATAATTCTGTTAATTAGCTTATCAAAGCTTATTCCAACTGCTTTTGCAGCCATTGGAACAAGGCTTAAATTTGTCATTCCCGGTAAAGTATTAACTTCTAAAAAATAAAAATCCTTTCCATCAAATCGGAAATCAATTCTTACATAATCTTTGCATTGTAATTCATTAAAAATTTTTGTTGCATAATTGCTAACTCTTTCAGATTCTTCTTGGGAAAGCATTGCTGGAACTTCATAAATTGTATGACCTTTTGTATATTTATGCTGGTAATCATACCAACCTTTTTTAGGTTTGATTTCAACTACAGGGAGAGGATGATTTCCCATCATTGCAACTGTAATTTCTCTTCCTATTATATATTGCTCTACTAAAAAATAATCATCAGAGTTCAATGCAGAGTTTACAGCGTTATGAAATTGCTCTCTATTTTCTACAAATGAAACCCCAATAGATGAACCTGAAGAATTAGGTTTGACTACAAAAGGTAAATGTAATTTTTCAACAAATTTCTCATAATTTTTTAAAACTTCTTCATTTCTATGAAAGGAATAAAATTTTGGGATAGGAATTTGTAAGTTTTGCACAAGTAATTTACTTAACTTTTTATTCATAGAAATAAAACTTGCATAAGATGATGAGCCCGTATATTCAATATTAAAGATTTCAAAAAGCTTTTGAAATGTCCCATCTTCTCCATCACCGCCATGCAAACCGATAAAAACAATATCACAATTTGCATTAACTATCTTATTCAAGATGGCTTTGTAATCAATTTGATTGTTCTGGAAAAAGTCTTTTGGATCTACAGAAACCACAACTTTTCCTAAATTGTTTAGAGCTTTTTTTATTGAATCACAGGTTTCCAGAGAAACTTCTCTTTCGGCTGATACACCACCCTGTAAAAGTACTATTTTGTTATACATATTAAAATCTTGCTGCTGGAAAGGCTGTATTGAAAATGGATTAACTTAAGTTATTAAGTGTAATAATAATGAATTCACTATAAAAAGTCCTTAACCGCTAATGAACGCGAATAAACGCAAATTTTGAATGTGATATTACAAAAAATTGCGGACTCAATAATTATTTATTCACTTTTCTCATTTCCAAATATTACTTCACTTTCATATAGGTAACTTTCCAGGCTATCAGAAGCATGAACTGCATTATGACTATTATCTGTGCCATATTTATTCCGTATTGTTTCAGGGGAAGCAATTTTTGAATCAGTATCTCCTGCTAAACTTCTTAATTTTTTAATTGCATCTTCTCTTTCAAGAATCATTGCCACAATGTAATTATTGGTCATAAAACAGATAAGTTCTTCATAAAAATGTTTTTCCTTATGAACATAATAAAATTTTTGAGCGAGTTCCTGATTCATTATAAGCATTTTCATTTTCAAAATGTGGAAATTATTATTTTCCAGCATAGTTATTATTTTGCCAATATTACCCTCTGCAACAGCGTCTGGTTTAATCAAACAAAGTGTCCTTTCTTTTGTCAAATGTACACCTTCACAAATATCTCTTTCTTTAAATCTTGAAGCCATTTTTTTAGTGCTTCTTGTTGCTTTTTTTGTAAAACCAAATCCTCAATCTGATGAGATATTTCTTCATACTTATAAGGATGAGGTTTAACATATCCTAAATTTTTTATAATATAGTAATTTCCATCAAACTCCACAACTTCTGAATACTCATTCTCTTTCAGTTCTTTTATTACCTCACCTAAAGTAGGTATTTTATCAATTTCATCAACAGGATACTCTTGCACAATAGTTGTTTCTTCTCCAATTCTTCCTGAATCTGAATATTCTTCTGCAAGTTCAACAAAATCTGCACCATTTTCTAATTCCTGATAGATTTCATTAATTTTCTTTTCTGCTTCTGCTTTATCCTGCTCAGAAATATCAGTTGCAATTAAAATATGTTTTGCTTTAACTTCACCATCTTTTTTGTCATCTATACGAATTAGATGGTAGCCAAATTTAGTTTTTACAGGTTCACTAACTTCACCAATATTTAGAGAGAATGCAACCTCTTCAAAAGGTTTAACCATTTGCCCTCGAGGAAAATAACCTAAATCACCTCCATTTTTTCCAGTAGGACAGTCAGAATATTGCTTTGCAAGTTCTTCAAAATCCTCACCATTATCTATCTTAGATTTTATCTTTTCAATCTTATTTAATGCTTCTTTGAATTCATTATCACCTACTACTGGTTTGATAATAATCTGAGCAATTTTAACCATTTTGGGACGAAGAGGAAGACTATCAAGATGTGTTTGATAAAATTGTTTTTTATCATATTCTGAAATTGAAATTTTAGAAAAAACCTCCTGTCTTATAATAGCCTCTTTAATACTTTGTTTTGATATTTCCTCTCTATATTTTTCTTTGAGTTTATCAAGGGTAAGTCCTTCATTTTGCAAAGCTATCAGAAATTCCTGATAAGAACCAAAGTTAGAAACGATATTTTGTATAATCTGTTCTAATTGCATTTCTAATTCTCTATCAGTTATTGGATGAATATCCTCATTGTTAGCTTTCTCCATAATTAATTTTTCCTCTATCAACATCTGTAATATTTCTTCCTTTGTAATTGATGTCTGGGGAGATGAATAAATCAATTCTTCATAATATCTTTCCACTTCTGATTTTAGAATTATTTCATTGCCAACCACAGCAGCAATACCATCTACTTCTTCTGCAAACATAGAAACACTAAATAGTAAAAATATAAGCGTAATAAAAACCTTTTTCACCGATATATTGGCAGTTACACTTATTATCAACATATTTCTCCTTTTATTTATTGGTTGAATTAGTTGAACTGGTTGAACTGGTTGAACTGATTTAACCGATTTAACTAATTCAACTAATTCAACTAATTCAACTAATTCAACTGATTCAACTGATTCAACCGATTCAACCGATTTAACTTCTCTTATTATTCAAACAATTTTTTATGTATTTGATGTATGCATTAAGTTTTTTTACAAATGGTATTAAAAATTTCTCAATATTATCTTTTTCTCTTCCAATTATTAAATCTCTTGTATATGCTTTTCTTAACCAATCTTTTGTTTCTTCAAATGAGCCTCTTGCATAATAACAGAATCTCAGATTTTCCTTATAATGAAACCTACCCTACCCCTCTGCTATATTGGCAGAAATTGAATCCGCTGCTTGAACTAACTGAATTCCAACTGTTCTTTTAGAAAAACTATTCCAATCTTTGCAAATATCCCATATAAGATTAGAAAAATTTAATGCTTCAATATATACTTTCAACTCTCGGATGTCATCCATTATAGCTCCAGTATGGTTGAACTGGTTGAACTGGTTGAACCGATTTAACTGATTCAACTAATTCAACTAATTTAACTAATTCAACCGATTCAACCGATTCAACTGATTAAACTGATTCAACTAATTCAACCATTTCAACCATTTCAACCGATTTAACTAATATATTTTTACTGTATAATTTATTTTAAGACTATCTAAAGCATTTTCTAAAAATGTATTCTTTTTGTTATCCAGTATTACTTTAGTCAAAGAATCCTTAATAGAATTGTACGGAATTGGAACATTTTCCCTTTTTATATTTAACAACTGTATAATATTCAGTTTCCCTTTGTCCTGGACAATTCTAATATTCCATTTTTTCATTCCACACAAGAAGTTCCATAAATGGTTACTAATATCGTCTTTTCCTACAAATTTTACCACATAACCACTACCTAAATTTTTTGCAACAGTATAAAATGCTTCACCACTATTGAATAATTTTATTGCAGAATCTGCAATAGCCCAATTGCTAACAATAAATTTTTGTATTTTAAATGAAGTAACTTCCCTTGTAAAGAGAGTTCTATTCAGATTATAATAATTAAAAAGTTCATCTTCGGTCACTTGAATTTTGCTCAACTCATCCGCCAAGATTTCATTCGCTAAAATCGTTCTTTTGCAGTATTTAATATTGAATTTTACATCTTTTTCTTTATCCAGCCCTCGTTTTTCAGCTTCTTTTGCCAAAAGCGTAATCTCAATCCACTCATTTATTATTTCATTTTTATCTTCATCTGTTGTATTCAACCATTCTTGTTCAGTAAAAAGCGAACGAAATTCATGTTCACACAACTTCTCATTACCAACTTTAGCTATAATTCTATCTCCTGCTTTCTTTTTACATTCTGCTGTAAAAAAAAGAAGACTAATCAATAATATTATATTAGATATTCTTTTCATATTTTTCTATCTTAATATTATAATTTTTTACTGCTTTTTCATACCATAATGCAAGTTTATCTTTTTTTAATTTCATATTTATTAATTGTTTAACTTCTGATAATGGTTTTAATTTTCCATTCTCATAAAATTCATCTATATTATTTTGATAATATTCATCAATTTCATCATCTTCAACAATAATATCTGGACTTATAACATCTTTATAAACTTTATTAATAATAAAGTCATCCCACTTTTTAGAAAATTCTTGTTCTTGCACATCCCACTGAGACACAAAAGTTGCAGTGGTATCATAATTTTCTTTAATAGCAGTTTGATATAAAAATTCTTGCAAAGCAATTTGTTTTATGATTTCTATTATTTGCTGAATATCCATCATCTTAATCTGCTCTTGTGTTAAAAAATAACTTAGATACCTTTTTATTTTATTGTATTTTAGAGTATAGTTATTATAGACAGCAATTAATATATCATCATCTTGAGCTTGTGATAAATTTTTTGGAAAAAGTGCTTTTTTAAGATTATTCTCATAAATTGATAAACCAGACCTGAAATCATTTAGATAATTATTAAGATAAATACTTTCTTTTTGACTTTTCAAATCATTTTCAGCTTCAATTTTTATTTCATCAAACAGAGGGTCATCAAACCTTTTTATAATAATATAACCGACAGAAGTTAAAATTGGTTTTGTATATTCCCCTACTTTTAGATTAAAAGAATTTGTAGGGAACAAACTTTTTATATCCTCAATTTTGACAATTTCTGGGAGATTATTAACACCTCTATAAATTTTTTTCATATACTTATTTCTTACCTTTTCAAAATCTTCTCCAGAATCTAATTTTTCATAAGCTTTATAGATTTTTTCTTTTGCCTTTGAAGAATCATCTGCCTTCTGTTGAATTGGGATAACAATTTTCATAATTTTAATATACGGATGCCCTTTTATAAAAGCTTTATAGTCCTCGTCTGACATTGTTATATTTTTATTTAGTTTTTCTTCAAACATAGTATTTATGAGCAATTCTCTTTTTGCTTCGTTCTTTAGCCAATCAAAATCTTTTCTGTTTTGTGTATCATCAAAAAATGAATTATTTTCTGCATAAATCATTGCTATATTTCTGTTTATCAATTCCTGTAACAATAATTTTTTATCATTTTTTGAGAGATTCGGTCCAAACTGTTCTGATTCCTTCTGCAAATCAGAACTATAAATTATCTCTTCATTTATTTTTGCTAAGATTTTATTGGAACCTGTTTTTATTAAATTGTTAAATATTATTAGAAATGCAGCCACTATTATTAAGACAATAGTTAAAATCTTACTTGATTTTTTCATCAATAAAACCTCACTTTTGAGAAAATAGAAATTTCAGTTCTTGGAAAATATTATTTACTCAAGTTTCGCACTTGGGAACTCTATTTACTCTGTTACACGGATCTCCGCGTCCGCGGGGACTGTTCCGTCTGTATTATGAATCTCTGGTTCATAATATGG
>JACNFI010000031.1 GCA_014384665.1 Candidatus Cloacimonadota bacterium | reverse complement strand
AGATTTCTGATATTTGTTGAATGGTTTTATGAAGATGCAAAATTTTACAAAAAACCAGTTTCGGTTTTTGAAAAATGAAGAGAAAAATATTACTTTTTATCAAGAAAGCTAATTCTTCTTTTGTACTTCAAGATGAAAAAATACTCAATAAATATTTTAAAGTCAAAATCATAGAATATGGATATCAACCAGGTTTAATGACAATCCGGAATCAGATAAGACTGTTTGGTTGGCTTCTTAAAAACATTTGGTCAGCGAAATTTATTTATATCTGGTTCGCAGATTATCATTCTTTTTTGCCAGTTTTATTTGGTAAAATTTTTAAGAAGAAATCTTTTCTCGTTTTAGGTGGATACGATGTTACTTATATACCCGAAATCAATTATGGTTCTTTTTCTAACCCCTTGAGAACTTTTTGTACGAAATTCTCAATAAAAAATACTACATTAAATTTACCTGTTTCAGATTATATAGAAAAAGAAGTTTTAGAAAAAATTCCTAATGCAGATACAAAGATTGTTTATACGGGACACTCAAAAGACAAATTCGTTCCTTCAGATGTAATAAAGCAAAAAATAGTATTGACAGTAGGGGGCGCAAATTCTTATCAACGGATAAAAATTAAAGGAATTGATTTTTTTCTTGAAGTAGCAAAGAAAATACCAGAATATAATTTTATTGCTATTGGAATTGGAAAACACGCGATAACATATTTAAAAAATATCCCTTCAAACTTTAGTATCTTAGGGAAAGTTGAGCAAAACGAATTGTTAGCTAATTATCAAAAAGCAAAAGTTTATACTCAATTTTCAATGCGTGAGGGCTTACCAAGTGCTGTTTGTGAAGCAATGCTTTGTGAATGTATTCCTGTCGGATTTAATAATGGGGGTATCCCAATAGCTATTGGTGATTGTGGATTTATAATAAAAGAACAAAATATTGATAAAGCAGTTGAGTTAATTAAAAAGGCAATGATTTCAGACAAAAGTCTTGGAGAAAAAGCAAGACAAAGAATCATGAATAATTTCTCATTAGAAAAAAGAAATAAAGAGCTCTTTAAGCTTATTATGGAGTAAAATGAAAAATAAAGTATTAATAACTGGTGCGGGGGGCTTTATTGGTTCACACTTAGTGGAACTTTGTGTCCAGAGGGGACTTAACGTTACAGCATTTGTTAGATATAATTCTCAAAATAATTGGGGCTGGTTAGAGCATTCTAAATATTTAAAAGAAATTAAAATAATCACAGGCGATATCCGCGATTTTGATTCAGTAAAAAAAGCAATTCATGATTGTGAAACTGTATTTCATTTAGCAGCACTAATAGGAATACCTTACTCATACATTTCACCAATAGCCTATTTGCGAACAAATATTGAGGGAACATATAACGTTCTTCAAGCTTCCAGAGAATGTAATACAAAAAATATAATTATTACTTCTACAAGCGAAACCTATGGTACTGCCAAATATGTACCAATTAATGAAAAACATCCAATTGTAGGACAATCTCCATATTCTGCTTCTAAAATCGCTGCTGACCAATTAGCAATAAGCTATTATAGATCTTTTGATATGCCAATTAAAATAGTTAGACCATTCAACACTTATGGGCCAAGACAATCAGCAAGAGCAATAATACCAACAATAATCAGTCAAATTTTATCTGGAAGAAAAAAAATATATCTTGGCAATTTGTATACGACAAGAGATTTCACTTATGTAACTGATACAGGAGAGGGATTTCTCGCAGTATCTGAGACTGAAAATTTATTTGGCGAGATTACAAATATCGGTATGAATATGGAAATTTCGATCAATGATTTAGTAAAATTGATTAGCAAGATAGCGGGGATTAATATTGAAATCAATTGCGATAAAAAAAGATTAAGACCAAAGAATAGTGAAGTGGACAGATTGATTTGTGACAATTCTAAAATATTACAAAATACAAATTGGCAACCGAAATTCAATCTTGAATCAGGATTAATTGATACATTTGAATATATTAAAAATAATATTTGTTATTATAAATCAGAACTTTATAATGTTTAAGGTTACAATATGAAAAATATAAAAGCTATAATATTGGCAGGTGGAAAAGGAACAAGATTGAAGCCATATACTACAAATTTCCCGAAACCTCTTATGCCTATAGGTGATAAACCCATTCTCGAAATAGTAATAAATAGACTTAAAGAAGCAGGCATTAAAGACATCATAATTACTACAGGCCATTTAAGCGAAATGATAAGGACATTTTTTGGGGATGGTTATAAATTTGGTGTTAATATTGAATATTCAATAGAAGACAAACCATTAGGTACAGCAGGTCCAATCAAACTCCTGAAAGATGGTTTAAAAGAGAATTTTTTAGTTATGAATGGCGATGTTTTAAGTGATATAAATTATTCAAAAATAATAGATAGCCACATAATAAATAATAATATTGCAACCGTAGGGGTTGTTTTAAGACATGTCCACGTGGATTTTGGCTTAGTTGATGTAGATACAAAAAATAACTTTTTGTCTTGGAAAGAAAAGCCCACGATTGAATATTTAGTAAGTATGGGAATTTATGTTTTTTCTCCTGATGCTTTAAAGTATTTACCCAGCGAGGATTTTTTTAATTTACCGGATTTTATACAAAGACTAAAAAAAAATGAGGTAAAGATTAGGAGTTATCTACATAAAGGTTACTGGTTAGATATTGGCAGACCCGCAGATTATGAAAAAGCTTGTAACGATTTTGAGGGAAGTGATGATGCTTACTAATAAAAAAGTTATTGTTACAGGGAGTTCTGGATTTATTGGCAGACACCTAATCAGAGAACTGGAAAAGAGAAATGCAAATATTGTTAAACTTGATTTACACAATGGTTATGACTTATCGATTTGGGAAAATGTAAGAAGGATAGAAAAGTTTGATATAGCTTATCATTTAGCTGCAAAAATATATATTCCGGACTCATATAAGAGACCTCTTGAATTTTATAGAACAAATATTCTAACCACATTATATATGTTAGAACTTTGTAGATTGTATAATGCAAAAATGATATTTCCAAGTTCTTATGTTTACGGTAAACCAAAATATTTACCAATTGATGAAATACATCCTGTGGAGGGATTTAATACCTATGCACAAACTAAAATAATATGTGAAAAAATATGCGAAGGATATAGTAGAGATCATAATGTTAAAGTAATAATTTTAAGGCCATCTAATTGTTATGGTAATGGGCAAAATATAAATTTTCTTATTCCAAAAATAATTCAGCAAGCAAGAACTAAAAAAATACAATTAAACGATCCTAATCCAAAGAGAGATTTTATATATATTGATGACCTTGTTGATGCCTTTATAAAAGCTGCATTATATTTTGAATCCAATTTTGAAATATTCAATATTGGACTTGGTAAAAGCTATTCAGTCAAAGAAATCGTTACATTTATTATCAATAATTTTCCAGATGAAATTAAAGTAAAGTTTTTGAGTTCTGATAGAAAAATTGAGATTATGGATACAGTTTATGATGTTAATAAAGCAAAACAGAAATTAAACTGGACTCCAAAAGTTGGTTTAAAAGCAGGTTGTAAAAAGCTAATTAACGATTTAAAGACCAATATGTCAGATTCATAAAGAAATTATAAAAAGAATGCCAGTATAATTATAAAATAAATAAGGCAATAAGTGAAATGATGCAGAGAATACACAAATTTATATCAAAATATCCTAGACTTGCGGATCCACTTGTTAGGTTAAAATTATACATCAAATTTCCACATAGATTAATTACTGATATTAAAGTTTTTATACGAAAAACAAAAGCCAAGAAATTAGGGATAGTTTTCTTTAGACCTAATTTTATTTATTTTGATAAATTTCATAGTTCAAGTATAATAATTGATGTGGGTTGTGGATTTGAAGCCGATCTTTCAAGACATTTAATTTCTAAATATGGACTTACATCATATGGTGTAGATCCAACATTAAAACATGCAAAATTTTTACGAGAATTAGAAAAAGAAACAGAATATAAATTTAAATATTTACCCTTGGCACTAACCAAAACTAATGGTAGAATTATTTTTCATGAAACATTGGAACACGAAAGTGGTTCTATCTTTAGCAGCCATAAAAATATACTTGTTGATAAAATTAGAACATATGAAGTTGAATCTGTATCGCTAAAAGGTCTAATTAAAAAAATTGGAGTTGAAACTGTTGATTATATCAAATTAGACTTAGAAGGAGCAGAGTATGAATTATTGGTTAATGTATCACAAGATGAATTGAAGGCATTTAAACAAATTTTTATCGAATTTCATCATCATGCTATAAAACCTTATTCAATAAATAATACAAGAAAAATTGTAAAATATATGTATATCAAAGGTTTCCGATCATATAGTTTAGATGATAGTAATTATCTATTTCTAAATATGAATATCTAATTTTCTTTTATCAGATGCCTTTATAGGTATTCGTTAAATATATTACAGAGGTGATTTATAATGCCAGGAATTTTAGGATTAATTTCTGAAAAGAATGAAAATAAATTATTCAATCAAATGATTGAAATTGTTAATCATTATGATTATAAAATCATGAAATTTCAAAAAAATGGAATTCATTTAGGAAAAATTCATCTTAATTATGTAAATAATTCCCCCAAACCAATTTTTTCAAAAGACAAGAGATTTGCAATTGTAATGATTGGAGAAATCTTTAGTTATGAAAACATAGAAACAGGACAGATTAAAGATGATACTGTGTTCTTATTTAATCTCTTTGTTGAAAAAGGTTTTGAATGTTTACCTAAAATAAATGGTCAATATTCTGCATGTATTTATGATTTTTTTGAAAAAAAGTTGATTCTGATTTCAGATAGATACGGAACAAGGCCTGTTTATTATACCTTTTATAATAATAAATTCTTTTTTAGTCCAGAAGTCAAATCACTTATTTTAGACAATTTTAATAAAAGGATAAATTACGATGCCATTTCAGATTTGTTTCATTATGGACATTTATTTGGATACAAAACTATGTTTGAAAATATCTATCAATTACCTGAAGCCTCCTATTTAACCTTTCAGGATGGAAGAATTAGAGTTTCGAAATATTGGAATTATCCTTATTATGAAGAAGTATATTACAAGAGAAAAATTTCAAAAAAAGAAATTGAAAATTATTTTGAAGAAATGCAATCTGTAATAACAACATCGTTAAATAGACAGATTGTGAAAAATAAAGATAAAATTTTAATTTCTTTAAGTGGGGGACTTGACTCTCGGTGGCTAATTGCATTAGCCCATAAATTTGGGATTGAACCACTTACAGCATTCACAATGGGACCAATAAATAGCGAAGACCAAATATATGCTAAAAAAGTGGCAAATGTCTTAAATGCAAATCATTTTCCTTTTGAAATAAATCCATATAATGTATGGAAAGATGCCAAGCACTTTTCTTATGTATCGGATGGAATGTCAATGATAGATGGACCGATTCAAAATTATGAACCTCTAAGATACTTTTTTCAAAAGAAGCAAATAACGCTATCTTCTCAAATGTGTGATGCACTATTTGGGAGTACACTTTATTACAAAAAAATTATTCTTCTAAGAAATAAGAAGAAATTTAACGAAAACGCTATAAATCTCTTTGTTAATCTATTTAACAGATTCAAAATAACAAATCTTAAATCGATCTTTCTTTCTGAGATATTCCAAAAGATTGATGATGGATATACCAAAATTCCAAGAAATTATATTCAAAATAATAAACATCCTCTCTATTGCTATTATAATTTCTTACTTAATGAATATGTAAGAAGAGGAACTCTGGGAGGTAATCTTGTTAATAATCTATATTATGAAACAAGAATGCCATCCTATGATAATAATTTAATAGAATTTGCATATAGACTTCCAATTGAATTAAGAAAAAACCAATTTATTTATAGAAATACTTTTAATAGAATGTTTCCCAAACTTGCTTCCATTCCGAGGGAAGGAACGGGCTTACCTTTAAATTCTTCTGAATTAAGATTGAAAATAAAAACATTTGAAAGAAAAATTATTAAAGAGCTAAAGAAAACACCCGTCAACAAAATTATTCAAAAATTAGGATTGTTGGTTAATCCAAATTATGTAGACTATAAGAGATGGTTTAGAAATGAATTAAGAGAAGATATAGAAGATTTAATTCTTGATAAACGCACTTTATCAAGAGGAATTTTCAAAAAAAGTGGAATAAAAACTTTATTAAATGAACATAACTATACAGAAAAAGATAATTCAAAATTAATATGGCAAATAATAAATTTAGAATACTTTTTCAGAAATTTTATGGATTAAATATAAATTGATTAATGCTAAATAAAATAAAAAACACTTTAAAACATTCTGCCATTTACAGTATTGGCAACATCGCCACGAAACTGATTGGGATCATATTGTTACCACTTTATACCAAGCACATTACTGTATCTGAATATGGCATACTTGGAATTCTGGAAATTACAATAATGATTCTTTCCCAAGTATTGATTTTGGGTCAGTCTCATGCACTTTTAAGATTTTACGATTTGGCAGAATATAAGGCAAAAAGAAAATCAACACTTTTTACAATATTTATTTTTTTGTTTGCTTGTGGGTTACTATTTAATTTATTAGGTCAAAATTTTGCTTCTAAACTATCCTCATTATTTTTCAAACCACCGGAATTTACTATCTATTTCAAATTATGCTTCTATATAATTTTTTTACGAATCATAAATAATCTTTTCCTCAGCGTTTTGCGTGCCAAAGAAAAATCTGTATTTTATGCAACTGCAAATATAATTAAAATAGCAGTTATTTTAGGGCTTAATATCTATTTTGTCGCATTTGCAAAGATAGGTGTAAAAGGAATTTTGTATTCGTACCTAATTGGGGATGGAGTGCTTTTTCTTATTCTTTGCCCTAGTTTAATTTCTGAAATGATACCGAAATTTGATGCTAAAATTCTAAGAGCTGCACTAATTTTTGGATTTCCATTGATATTTACTTCTTTGGCTGGAATGCTACTTAATATGGGCGATAGATATATTC
>JACNFI010000030.1:27232-34588 GCA_014384665.1 Candidatus Cloacimonadota bacterium | reverse complement strand
AATGCACAGATTCCAATTGCAATTGTTCCTAACAGGATTTGTAATCCTGTTTATTAAAACACCATTTCAAATGGTGTTAGGATCGTTTATTTGAATGTTATTTTCAGATGAAAGAAAGTCTTAAAATCAATCATCCAATTGATTCCTTTTTTTCTCCAGATTTGATGCCTTCTGTGTGGTGTCCAGGATGTGGAATTGGAACTGTTGTATACACCTTTATACAGGCAATTGAAGAAGCCAAAATTGATGTAAACAAGATTTGTGTGGTTTCTGGAAATGGATGTGTTGGCAAAGTCGCAAAATATATGAACTTCAAATCATATAGCATTACGAACGATAGTATAATAAATTATGCTGAATATTTGAAATCTAGAAATCCTGATAAAAAAGTTTTTGTTTTCTCAAATAATCCTGATTTTTTGTTATCTGACTCAAAAGATTTTATGGAAGTTGGAAAGAGAAATACAGAGATGGTTGTGATACATATTAATAATTGTATTTATAATATAAATGAGAAGGGGTTTTTTCCAATATCGCCATTTATGAAAAGTTCGGCTGATAAAAAATTTGATTTGCCATTTAATATTCCATATTTAGCAGAATTAAGCGGTGCTGTATATGTGGCAAGATGGACACCGCTTCGTGCTGGATGGCTGAAATATTCTATTATGGATGCAATTTCAAAAAAAGGATTTTCTGTAATTGAAGTTATTTCTCCTTGCGTCATATATTTTACAACTGATAGAAGAATTGGAGATGCTGTAGAGCAGATGAAATTTTATAGTGAATATTTCATAATGAAACAGGATGAGTCAGTAAAAAATCTGGATATAAGGAATCAAAAAATAATTATAGGTAAATTTGTAGATAGATAGGGAATTTGATTTATTTTATGAGCATTGAAATTCATATAATAAAAGAAAGGTGCAAGGGATGTAATATTTGCATAGAAATCTGTCAGGCAGGGGTTTTAGAAATGTCTGATGAATATAATACAAATGGATATCCCTTCCCTTATGTTAAACAACAGGAAGAATGCATAAATTGTGGAATGTGTGAGATGTTCTGCCCTGAGTTCGCTATATGGGTTTCCTTTAAGGAGGAAGAAAAGATTTCTGGATTGAAGGTGGGGGCACAGTAAAATTTAGAAATTATGATTACTAAGGTAGAGACAGTTCCGATAAAGCTTAATGAGGATTATTGTGGAAATTGCAAAATATGTTATTCAGTCTGTCCTTTTGATGCAATCTCCTTAGATACAAACAACGGTGGATTAAACATAGATATAGAGAAGTGTCAGGTTTGTGGGATATGCAACAGTGCGTGTCCCACATCTGCTATAGAAGTCGCCTATTATGATTATAAATCGTTAATTGACTATGTTGAAAATCAGAAAAAGGTTTTAAAAACCAGGGATTTGGTTGTAATGTGTCGTGGAACCAGTCCACTATCATGCGAGATTTTAGAATTACTGAAAGAACAAAATGTGAGCGAATTCATTTCTCTCCGCTTGCCATGCGTTGGAAGACTGCCAGTAGAATTTTATTTTAAGGCTTTTACAATCGGTATAAATAAAATCATAGTGGTTCAGTGCGAGGAGGATTTTTGCAGATTTGTTAAAGGAAGTGAGATTAACTTACATCGGATTCTTGGATCACAAGTTTTGCTGGAACAGTTTGGCTATAGAAGTGACAGATTAACGATCATTAAGAGTTCCCAGAAAGCCGAGTATGATAATGACAAATGCGTTGGTTGCGACAACTGTGAATATATATGTCCTTACGATGCAATTGAAGTCCAATCTTTAGCAACTCCACAAATAAATCTTGAAGCCTGTAATGGTTGCGGGATTTGTGCTCTTGTTTGCCCACATTTGGCTATTCAACTTAAGGGATTTGAATATGAATCCATATCACAAGCTATTCATAAGTATAAACCTGAACTAAAAAGATTAAAAGAAAAGGGAGTTTCCCCTGTTATTCTTGTTTTCTGTTGTCGTTGGGCTGAGTTTTCTGCTTTAGATAATGTTATGGATGGTCTTGTTAAAGACAACGCTGTTCTCATGGAAATACCTTGCTTTAGTGCTTTGGATCCTTGTCAAATTTTTGAAGCTCTTAACACAGGCTTTGATGGAGTTATGGCTATTGTTTGTTCAGAAGAAGACTGTAAACACAACGAAGGAAGAGACACGGCGGAAAGAAACATTCAGGCACTCAAGCGAGCTTTGCGCAACCTCAATCTTGCTGACAGATTTAAGGTTTGTATAAATTCTCCAAGATATATGGGTGATTTTGATTCAAAACTAAAATCTTTCGTTTCAAAGATATCTTCATTACCTGAAATAGATAGAGGATGAGTAATTATGAATAAGATTGTTGCAAAGCAGGAACTTGCTACAAAGATAAAACTCGTTGAAATTTATGCTCCAGAATCTGTAGAGGAGGCAAAGCCAGGACAATTTGTGATTTTACACATAGATGAGAAAGGAGAAAGATTTCCTCTCACAATTGTTGATGCTAACATATCTAAAGGAACAATAAGCTTAGTTTTTAATGAGGTGGGCAAAAGTACTAAACAACTCGGAATTTTAGAGGAAGGAGATGATATCTTAAACTTGGCTGGTCCGCTTGGCAATCCATCTGAGATTGAGAATTTTGGCAGAGTCTTATGTATTGGCGGTGGAGTAATGATTGCTCCGCTTTGGTTTGTGGCGTCAGCTTTACGCAAAGCTGGGAATGAAATTATCGGGGTCATTGGTGCTAGGAACAAAGACCTGCTGATCTTTGAAGATGAGATGAAAGCGATAAGTGATGAATTTTATATCACTACAGACGATGGTTCAAAGGGATACACAGGACTTGATTTTCTCAACAAAATATTAAGTCAGAAGAATATTAACCGAGTTGTTACTATGGGTTCAGTAGTTACAATGAAGGCTGTTTCGGAAATGACCAAATCCTATGGCATAAAGACAATGGTAACATTAACACCGATAATGGTTGATGGGACAGGAATGTGTGGTTGTTGTCGTGTTTCTGTTGGAGGGGAGATCAAATACGCTTGTATTGATGGACCAGAATTTGATGGACATGCTGTTGATTGGAACCTCTTAGTCTCACGAAAGCGTATTTACTTACCTGAAGAAAGAATATCCTCACTTTTGAATGAAAGGTTGGGTGGAATAAACCCTTGAATATAACATTCTGTAAAGATAGAAAGAATGAGATAAATTTATGATACAAATAGGCGGAACCAGAATTCCTATGCAGGAACAGAAAGTTCAAGAACGGATTAAAAATTTCTATTCTGTTCCACTTGGTTATACGGAAAAAGAGGTGGTAGCAGAAGCCCAAAGATGTATATTATGCAAAGATGCTCCTTGCGAAAAGTTCTGTCCTGTCAATATGAAAATAAGGGATATGATAAGAAAAGTTGCTGAGAGAGATTTCAAGCAAGCATTTCTAATAGCCAAAGAAGACAATGCAATCCCTGCAATTGCTGGAAGAGTTTGCCCACAGGAAAATCAATGCGAGGGTGTTTGCCCATTAGGGATAGGTTTTACTGGCAATGGAATAAATATTGGTAAATTAGAAGCATTTATTGCGGATTGGGCAATGGAAAATGGTATTAAAGAAAAATTTTATGTTAAGGAAAGAGCTGAAAAAGTTGCTCTCATTGGCTCAGGACCTGCGAGTATTAGTTGTGCTGTTGACTTGCGTAAATTCGGATACAAAGTAACAATATATGAAGCACTTCATAAAGCAGGTGGAGTTCTGCAATATGGCATCCCGGCTTTCCGCCTCCCCAAAGATATTGTTGAGTATGAACTGTCATATTTAACAGAAATTGGTGTGGAAATCAAACTAAATAATGTTGTTGGCCAGAATATAAAATTCCAAAAATTGAACCAGGAATATGATGCGATTTTTATTGGAACTGGCGCTGGTGCGCCTCTGTTTATGGGTATTGAAGGCGAGAAACTAAAAGGTCTTTATTCAGCCAATGAGTTCCTTATCCGAACAAATCTGATGAAAGCTTACAAGTTCCCTGAATATGATACTCCGATTGTATGCGGGAACAAAGTTGGGGTTATTGGAGCAGGAAATGTAACAATGGATTCGGCTCGCTGTGCAAAACGACTCGGTGCAAAAAATGTCCAAATTCTCTATCGCAGAACTAAAAAAGAAGCACCAGCAAGAGATGAAGAAATCCAGCACGCTCTTGAAGAAGGCATTATTTTGAAAGAACTGGTTAATCCAACAAGAATACTTGGAAACGATATGGGCTGGGTTAATGGAATTGAATTGATTAAGATGAAACTTGGTAAGCCAGATAAGAGCGGACGTCCAAGACCTATTCCAATTCAAGGCAGTGAATTCATAATGGAAGTAGATACAGTTGTAGAAGCAATTGGGACTAAACCTAATCGGCTTTTTCTTACGAAAACACCGGAATTAGAAACTACAGATTGGGGTACGATTAAAGTTGACAAAAATCTGATGACTAACATAAAAGGTGTAACTGCTGGCGGGGATGCTATGAGAGGAAATGCAACTGTAATTCTTGCTCTTGGCGATGGAAGAAAAGCAGCGAAAACGGTTCATAAATATATTTTAATGAAAAATTCTACTTAAACTAAAAAGCAGAAAGATTTCAGATGAAACACACATGCCGATATTTCGGTACAAAGGAGAATGAAAATTATTAAGGATTTAAAATAGTTTAATTTTATAAATAGGATTTTGTTCGTGTTTGTTCGTGCTTGCCCCGTTAGATATTCTTGTCCAGTTAGATACTTCCTATTCTAATGGAGTGCTATCTAACGGGGTAAATTCGTGGCAAAAAAAGGATTTTCAGATGAAAATTAAGGATAAGATAAAACATCTTGAAGAGTTGGAAAAACAGGCACTTCTCGGTGGTGGTGAAAAAAGGATAAAAGCGCAGCACGACAAAGGCAAACTTACAGCACGAGAACGAATTGAGTTACTACTTGATAAAGGAACATTTAGAGAAACAGATAAATTTGTAACTCATCGCTGTACAGATTTTGAAATGGATAAAAAGAAAATTCTTGGAGATGGCGTTATAACTGGTTATGGCAGGATAAATGGCAGACAGGTCTGTATTTTTGTTGAAGATTTCACAGTTTTTGGCGGTTCTTTATCAAAGGCGTATGCGGAAAAAGTTTGTAAATTACAAGATATGGCACTTAAGATGGGTTGTCCAATTATCGGATTGAAAGATTCTGGTGGAGCAAGAATTCAGGAAGGTGTGGATAGTTTGGCAGGATACACGGATGTTTTCTTAAGAAATGTTCTCTCCTCTGGGGTAGTGCCACAAATCTCAGCAGTACTGGGACCCTGTGCTGGTGGGGCTGTATACTCGCCTGCTATGACAGATTTTATAATTATGGTGAATGGCTCTTATATGTTTTTGACAGGACCAGATGTTGTAAAAGCCGCCACTTATGAAGATGTCTCCTTTGAGGAACTCGGCGGAGCAATGGTTCATAATGAGAAATCTGGTGTTGCACATTTTTTTGCAAATTCTGAAATTGAAGGAATTGATTTAATAAAAAAACTCCTTTCATATATTCCACAAAATAATCTTGAAGATCCGCCTTCGGTTGAACCAAATGATGATATAAATCGTATGGAGAAAGCCCTTGATGAGATTATTCCAGATAGTCCTAATAAACCGTATGATATGAGTAAAGTGATAGAAAAGGTAATAGATAATGGAGAATTTTTTGAAGTTCATAAGCATTATGCAAAAAATCTAATTGTGGGTTTTGCACGAATGGCTGGGAGGTCAGTTGGAATAGTTGCAAATCAGCCAGCAGTTCTTGCTGGTGTGTTAGATAGAGATTCATCAATGAAAGGAGCAAGATTTGTCCGCTTTTGTGATTGCTTTAATATTCCAATTATAACATTTGTGGATGTGCCAGGATTCTTGCCAGGAACTGCTCAAGAATGGGGAGGAGTCATAAAAAATGGTGCTAAACTTCTTTATGCCTATTGTGAATCAACTGTACCTCGAGTAACGATTATCACACGCAAGGCGTATGGCGGTGCTTATTGTGTTATGAGTTCCAAGCATACAAGAACTGATATAAATTTTGCATGGCCCAGCGCTGAAATTGCAGTAATGGGTCCTGAAGGTGCAGTAAAAATACTTTATAGAAATGAAATTAAAAATGCAAAAGACCCGAAAGCATTGGAGAAAAAACTTGTAGATGAATATACTGAAAAATTTGCCAATCCATTTATTACAGCAAGTAAAGGATATGTTGATGCAATTATAAAGCCATCAGAGACAAGACCAAGAATTATTGAAGCATTGGAGATGATTGAAAATAAACGCGATGTAAATCCTGCAAGAAAACATGGAAATATTCCATTGTAAAAATCCAAAAATCTAAAAATCCAAAATAACAAAATGCCTAAATACCTAAATACATCATTGAGTTAGACCCCGTAGGATAAATATCCAACGGGGTAGACTGAAAAAATTGATTTAAACTGAAATAATCTGTTTACATCAATATATTCAGTCTACATCAATGAAAATCAGTTTACATCAATAAAAAATGAAGCAAAAAAAATATTGGCAAATAAACACAGAGAAATTAGCAAAGGATATTCAAGAAATTGCTCACAAAGCTCAAACAGAAGAAGACCTTAAAATGGGTATGGAACCATTGCTAAAAAAAACATTTAAGAAAATGGGGATTGATATTTCTATTGTAAGGTATGAAAAGACTTCTACAAGTTTTCGTGGAAGACCAGATGCAGTTTATGGTTATCTAACTATAGAATATAAAGTGCCTGGAAAATTATCAAGAAAGACAGATATTAAGGTTGCTACAGAACAACTTCAAAATTATTTAAGCAATCAGGCTATAGAATTTGGACAACAGAGAGAAGATTTTTTAGAGAAAGCCATTGGCGTTGCAACTGATGGTCAGAAAATACTTTTCCTTAGATTCACAAAAGTTCCTACAATGTTACAAACACCTTTACCTATAGAGGAAGAGCAGGTTATTCTATTACCAGAAGTGAAAGCCAAACTTGGTTTCCAGGTCATGGGTCCTTATCCAATAAATAGATCAAGTATTAGTAATCTTCTTTTATTTGTAAGAGCTTCGGCTCGTCATCCTTTGACAGCAGAAAAGCTTGCAACAGTGTTTGACCCTACTTGTGAGGTAACAAGGCAAGCCGTTTCTGGACTATATACATTGCTCATAAGGGCTCAAAGAAGGCATGTTCCTTCAAAAATAAAGACATTTTTTCAAGAATGGGATAGAATTTTTGGTGTTGTATATGGACAAGAACTTGAAAAGGCAAAGAAATCTGC
>JACNFI010000030.1:12786-26915 GCA_014384665.1 Candidatus Cloacimonadota bacterium | reverse complement strand
TTCTCATGGTATCTTGATGGATGGAGTCCACATATCGCAAATATTTTTCGGGGTATTGTAAATACACTTTCTGATTTTGAGCCAGCAACCCCAATTCTTGAACCAGAATGGACAAGAGACTTGCTTCAACGACTATATGAACTCCTTGTTCCTCGTAAATTGAGACATGATTTAGGAGAATATTATACACCTGACTGGCTAGCTGGTTATGTAGTAGATAAGAGTGGATATAAAGGAAAGATAGGAACTCGTTTTCTTGACCCTGCTTGTGGTTCAGGCACCTTTTTAGTTCAAGCAATTAACCGAACTATAAGACATAACAAAAGTAATGGGAAAACCGTAGCACGACATATACTTGAAAATATTGCAGGTTTTGACTTAAATCCAATTGCAGTATTGTCAGCAAGGACTAATTATTTAATTGCCTTTTCAAGGTTCATTCCATTAATACGACCAATCTCCATTCCAATCTATCTCTGTGATTCTATCCTTACTCCAAGCCGATATGTGGAAGAAGGAGAACTACAATTTAAAGATACAATAATTTTTACTACGACAAAAGCTAACTACACTTTTCCTGTTTCAATGAAGGCGAAATCACATATTGATAAATTTACTTCAATGATGGATAATGCCTTAAGAGGAAAAGTTATGCCAGAAATCTTTAAAAATAAAGTAAAAACAGAATTTAATCTGCCTGAAAAAGAGACATCCCTTCTTGTTGATGTTTACAAAAGTATAAAAGAATTAGATGATAATGGTGAAAATGGAATATGGTCCCGATATATAAAAAATGCATTTGCTCCTGTATATCTTGGCAAATTTGACTTTGTGATTGGCAATCCACCATGGGTTAGATGGGATTATCTTTCAGATGATTACAGAGAAAGAACACTTAAATTATGGCAGAATTATGGGTTGTTCTCACTAAAAGGGTATGCAGCAAGATTAGGTGGTGGGAAAAAAGATTTCTCTATGTTATTTACGCATACCTGTGCAGATAATTATTTAAAAGATAAAGGAATTCTGGGATTTGTAATTACTATGGAGGTCTTTAAATCAAAAGGAGCAGGTGAAGGATTCCGACAATTTGAATTAAAGGATAAGCAAGTTCCACTTAAAGTTTTAAGTATGGAAGATATGGTAGATTTAAAACCTTTCCAATCTGCTAATAAAACATCTATATTTTTTATGAAAAAAGGGGAGAAAACTATATATCCTGTTAAAGTTACTAAATGGACAAGAAAGTCAGGAATAGGTCGAATCCCAACTAATTGGCACCTTGATAAAGTAAAAGCAAATTGTGAAATAAAAAAGATGCAGGCAATACCAATTAATCCAGATAAATTATCTTCATCATGGCAAACTGCTAAGAAATCTGACCTGAAGATGTATTCACAACTGAAAGGTAAAAATCCATATAGAGCTTATAGTGGGATATATGCATCACCTTATGGAGTATTTTGGTTAAATGTTAAAGAAGTGCGACCAGATAGACTTGTTGTTATTGAAAATATGTATGGGAGAGGAAAGTGGAAGATAAAATCTGTTTCACAATCTATAGAATCCAATCTGATATTCCCAGCAATATGTGGTGCTGATATTTTAAAATTTGGAATAAAAAATAATTTTTGTCTATTAGTACCTCAGAATCCAAAAACACAAAAACCTTATAGTAAAGATTGGATGTTTCAAAATGCACCTTTGACTTATGCATACTTGAAACAATTTGAAAAAATTTTACATTCACGAGGCTCAAAACCATTAAAAGAATTAGCAGAAAAAACTGAGTTCTATGCAATATTTGGTGTGGGAAGATATACTTTCGCCAAATATCGAGTGGTGTGGAAACGAATGACGGCAAAGATGTCTGCGGTTGTATTATCAAAAATTAAAACTGATTTCAGTATAAAATCTATAATTTCTACAGAGACAACAGCATTTTTTGCATTGGATAGAAAAGATGAATCCCATTATCTTTGTGCTATATTAAATTCAGAGATTGTTAATGACTTTATAAAGAGTTTTTCAGCTGCTGGTAGGGGATTTGGAACCCCATCTATTATGAATAATTTTGCCATTCCGAAATTTAATAATGATAATGAAATTCATAAAAAGCTTGCAGAACTTTCAGAAAAAGCACATAATTTGGTTAAAAAGGGTAAAAGTATAGAAAGCGTGGAAAATAAAATAAACTTGGTGGTGAAAAAACTATGGAATATAAAATAATAACTCCGAGCGATTCTAAATATCCACAAAAACTTATTAAAAGGTTGGGTGATAAATGTCCTGATAAAATTTATTATAACGGTCAGTTGGAACTCCTTGACCATTTTACAATGGCTGTGCTTTGCTCAGATAAAGGTACAGGTAATACATTATTGGAGACAAACCAGGTTCTTTTCACAATAAGAGAATACCAGATGAATTACATTGGTGGCTGGTATTCAGTAATAGAGACTGAGATTTTTAGATTGAGTCTATTCAGGGAGAATGCCACAACCACACTTTTTTCAGCCAAAGGCTTGGCAGTTGAGACATTTGACTCATTTCTACTGGATAGGTTTTATCCACCCTTGCACGAATTTCCTGAAAGGGATGAATATTTCAGAAGAGCTAAAAATGGTGAGATGTTAATGCTTTCTATCAGCAATCCAGATGAGACAAGACAGTTGCGAAAAAATATAATGGAAAGGAGCTGGATAACTTGTGTTCTTGCAGATATTGTTTTTATTCCATACGCACCAAAAGGGTCAAAAACTTATACAATAGCAAATAAGATATCTAAAACAAATATACCTGTTTTTACTACTGATAGTGATGAATGCAAAGACCTTCACAAACTCGGCATTCCTGGATTTAATCGTAAAACTGTTAATATCTTTCTTGAAAGCAAAGGTGCAAAAATTGCAATTCCACACACAGAGTCGGCTAAGGTTATAAATGGATATAAATCACCAATAGATCAGCAACTATCCTTTGTAAGAGAAGCTACACAGGAAGAATTGAAGTTTGAAAAGGAAGACAATGTTTAAGAAGATTCTTGTCGCAAATCGTGGAGAAATCGCTGTCAGAATACTGAGGGCTTGCAAAGAAATGGGGATTACTTCTGCAACTATCTATTCTGATGCTGACAAAACTGCACTACATACCCGCTATGCAGATGAGGTCTATTACATAGGTAAGGCACCTGCGACAGAAAGTTATTTAAGAATAGCAAAAATTATTGAAATTGCCAAAAGAGCAAAAGTAGATGCAATTCATCCTGGATACGGATTTCTGGCTGAAAATACAGAATTTGCAAGAGAATGTGAGAAAAATAATATTATTTTTATTGGTCCAAACTCAAAAGCAATTGAATTACTTGGCGATAAGATTGCTTCCAAGAAAACAATGACCAAAGCTGGTATTCCTGTAATCCCAGGTGGAGAAGATGAAGTGAAGGAAGGTCGGGATGAAGAAGCAATAGGAATTGCACAAGAAATAGGTTTTCCAGTTTTGATAAAAGCCGCAGGTGGAGGTGGCGGAAAGGGAATGCGAGTTGTAAGGGATAAGAGTGAATTGGCTGGTGCAATAAAACAGGCAAGAAACGAAGCGAAATCTGCCTTTGGTAACCCTGCTGTTTTCATAGAAAAATTCCTTGAATCTCCAAGACATATTGAATTTCAAATTCTCGCTGATAATTATGGAAATGTAATCCATCTTGGCGAAAGAGAGTGTTCTGTGCAGCGTCGACACCAGAAACTGATTGAAGAATCTCCTTCTCCAATTATGACTGATGAGATGCGGAAAAAAATGGGTAATGCAGCAGTCCAGGCAGTTAAGGTTTCAAATTATACAAATGCTGGAACTGTGGAGTTTATGGTTGATAAAGATAGAAATTTCTATTTCCTGGAAATGAACACTCGTCTGCAAGTTGAACATCCTGTTACTGAATTGGTTACAGGAATTGATATTGTGAAAGAACAGTTAAAAATTGCTTCTGGTGAGAAATTGGTATTAAAACAAAATGATATTGAATTAAACGGTTCTGCAATTGAATGCCGAATTTCAGCTGAAGACCCAGAGAATAATTTTGTGCCTTCAACAGGAAAAATCACTGAACTTATTGAACCTGGCGGTCCTGGAGTGCGAGTTGAAAGTGGAATATATGAGGGCTTTGAAGTGCCTATCTTTTATGACCCATTGATTGCAAAATTGCTGGTCTGGGCACCAACAAGAAAAGAAGCAATTTCCAGAATGAAAAGAGCACTCCACGAATATCAGATAAGAGGAATAAAGACATCCATACAATTTCATCTTCTTGTTATGGAGAATACGAAATTTGTTGACGGCAATTATAATACTACATTTATTGACAAGGTTGTGGGCAAGATTGAATACAGGAAAAAAAATCATGAGGTTGCAGCAATCGCCGCAGTAATTGGGAAAACATTAAAAGAACATCAAACTGCTGTGATAAAAAAGAAGAAATCGGAAAGTAGTCCTTGGAAAATGGCAGCACGCCAGTCAATATTAAGGAAAAACTGAAATGGCATATATCGTTAAAGTTGATGATAAGAAATATAAAGTTAATATAAAAGAAGAAAGCAGTGACTGGAAAATACTTTTAGATGACAAAGAATTTCATACTGAAATTGTTGCTGGAAATAATGCTTCTAAACTAACATTATTTATTGATAATAGACCATATAATATTTTCTATGATTCTGATAATAGGATTTTAGTTAACGGTGAAGAGTATATTACTGAAATTATTGATGAGCAAATTCAGAAACTAATCAAGGCGAGCCCAGATGCAATTCATAAAAAGGAGTTAACAATTACAGCCCCAATGTCGGGATTGGTCATTGAGGTTGAGGTAAATGAAGGTGAATCAGTAACTGCAGGTCAAGGTCTTATTGTAGTTGAAGCAATGAAGATGCAGAACGAAATGAATGCCCCAAGAAATGGAATTGTGAAAAAAGTATTTGTACAAAAAGGACAGACAGTTAATAGTAAAGATATTCTTTTAGAGATTGAATAAATATGTATTATGAAAGAATGTTGTTCAATTTAACCCAATTTCTATGAAAAACCGATAAATTTGAAATAGGATAATGAGATCCTTAAAAAGAAGTTTGAAAACTTGACATGAAATTGAATGAAATGTGTTAAAATATTAAAAGTTTCAAAAAAATTAAGGAGAAAATTATGTTAAATATTGAAGTTAAAAACAAATTTATTGAAAAAGAATTTAATGAGATAGTTAATTTTTTTGGTAATCTTGAACTTGCTATAAAAGATATGGTTACAAGAGAAAAAAAATATATTTCAGATCAAAATCAATTAAAAGAAAATGAAAAGTTCGTTTTAGAATTAATGAAAAAACAGAATTGGCCAAAAGAAAAAGCAATAGAATTTTTAACATTAGGCAGTATTTTTGAAGATTCAGATATAGACACTGAATTTGAAAAGATTAGAGAGGAAATGAATGAATGGAGAATTTAAAGAAAGTTGTTGTGGATACTAATATTTTAGTTGAATATTTACGAGCTTCAAATATTTCAAAAAAAGAACAAACAATTTTATTCCATTTATTTCTAAAAGGTTACAAAGTTTATACAACCGCAATAAATGTAATTGAAATTTATGCTGGTGCAAAAGAAGAAAAAGAAAAATTAGAGATAAAAAAATTATTGAACTTCTTAGAGATTTTACCATTGGAAAATACTATATTACGAAAAATTGGTGAACATTCATTTAAATTAAGAAAAGAAAATAAAAATGTTGGTATGGCAGATTTAGGGGGTGTAATAAAATAACTTGCATATTTGTTTTCCACATCTTCCCATTGGGCAGTCAGCCAGACCCGATTAATCTGGACTCCGTCTCGGAGCCGACGGATGAGATTTGGATAAGTCGTTCTATTACACCCCCTTAATAATTGGTGTCATTTGTTTTGAAAATGAACTGCCAATTATTACTAAAAATGTGAAACATTTTGAGAATATTAAAGATTTGAATATAATAAATTTAGAAGAAATATAATTATCCATAATAATGAAAATAGAGCAGATTTTCTTTTTGAGTCTCTCAATTTATAGTGTGATTAATACGCAACTGGTGATATGACTATTATCTTACAAAACAAGTTTAAAAATACGAAAATAAAATAGGAGGTATAATGAATTTTGGAATCCCAAAGGAATTACCACCTTTTAAGGAGACCCCTGAATTAAGAGTGGGCTTATCACCAATGGGTGTGAAAGAATTAGTTTTGTATGGTGCAAAGGTTTACATTGAAAGCAAAGCAGGTGAAAGAGCAGGTTTTTCTGATGAACACTACAAAAAAGCAGGTGGAATAATTGTATACTCAAAAGAGGAAGCATATCGTAGAGCAGATATTGTTCTGAAAGTTCGTAGACCTCAACAGGAAGAATATTCCTTCATAAAAGAAGGGCAGATAATAATGGGATTTGTGCATTTACTAACAGCAGGCAAGGAATTTATACAAACTATAAAAGAGAAGAAAGTCACTTTAGTGGGATATGAAATAATTCAAAAAGATGATGGCAGATTACCCATCGTAATACCGATGAGTGAAATTGCTGGGAAACTATCTGTTCAGTTAGCTGCAAGATTATTGGAATCTTCACACGGTGGTCGTGGTATTTTACTTGGTGGCATCCCTGGAATTCCACCTGCAGAGGTTGTAATTCTTGGAGGTGGCACATTAGGTTGCAACTCTGCAAAGAGTTTTGCTGGTATAGGAGCCAATGTATATGTGTTGGATATTAATCGTGATAAAATGGAAGAATTAGCTTGTCATACGCGTGGAACTCGGGTAACTACAATTTTTGCTAGCAGATATAGCATTGAAAAGTTGGTTAAATTTGCTGATGTTTTAATTGGTGCAGTTTTAGTCCGTGGAAAAAGGACTCCCATTCTTGTAACAAAGGAGATGGTTAAAACAATGCGAAGTGGGACAGTAATTATTGATTTTGATATTGATCAGGGAGGATCGATTGAAACAGCAAAGATTTCACCCAGCGGAAAATTTATTTACACAATTGATAATGTAATACACTTCTGTATGCCAAATGCAACTACTCTGGTAGCCCGAACAGCTACTCATGCTATAACTTCAAGTATTTTTAAATATCTCAGGATGATAACTCAATCTGGATTTGAACAGACAGTTCGTGGGAATTCAGACCTTAATAGAGGAATCTATGCAGAAAAAGGTAAGATAAGAAAGGAGTTCTTATAATGGGCTGGTTTGATAATTACAAACAGAAAAGATGTTCTATTGAAGAAGCAGTGTCAGTAGTTAAAAACAACGACCGTGTATATGTTAGTGGAAACGCAGCCACTCCGTTCAAATTGACTGAAGCATTAGCCAGAAGAAAAGATGAATTGCAAAATGTTGAGATAACTCATGTTCTTTTACTGGGAGATGACCCATTATCAAAACCTGGAATGGAGAGGCATTTCAGACACAATTCACTTTTCGTTGGTCCGGGCGACAGAGCAGCTGTTAATGAAGGTAGAGCAGATTATATCCCCATCTTTCTTTATGAAATTCCTAACCTTTTTTATTCAGGACAGTTGCCAATAGATGTTGCTTTTTTACATCTATCTCCACCTGATGAACACGGATTTATGAGTTTTGGAGTAGAATGTCTTGCTTCAAAAGCTGCTACTGAAACTGCAAAGATTGTGGTTGCCCAAGTAAATGATAAAATGCCACGGACATTAGGTGATTCGTTTATCCATGTTTCGCGAGTATCAAAGGTTGTTGAAATTTCCGAAGAACTTCCGCAATTAGAGTCAGTTCCATTTACAGAGATTGAAAAGAAGATTGGCTCTTATGTTGCCGGTTTAGTTGAAGACGGCTCAACTTTGCAATTGGGTATAGGTGGTATCCCTAATGCTGCATTAAAAGCAATGTTTGATAAAAAAGACCTTGGAATTCACACTGAAATGGTTTCTGATGGTGTTATAGAGGCAATGGAAGCAGGAATTATCACTGGTGCAAAAAAGACACTCCATCCCTATAAAGCGGTGGCAACATTCTTTTTTGGTTCAAAAAACGTATACGATTTCATTGATAACAATCCAATCTTTGAAACGCATCCTGTGAATTATACAAATCAACCCTTTATCGTTTCTCAGAATGAAAAAATGGTTGCAATAAATTCTGCAATTGAGGTAGATTTAACGGGTCAGGTTTGTTCAGATTCTATTGGTACCAGAATTTATTCCGGCTTTGGTGGTCAGGTTGATTTTATCCGGGGTGCTGCTCAATCAAAAGGTGGAAAACCAATTATTGCTCTGCCTTCCACTACAAAGAATGGAAAATTTTCTAAAATTGTACCAACTCTAAAGGTTGGTGCTGGAGTGGTAACTACACGAGCAGATGTTCATTATGTAGTTACTGAGTGTGGTATTGCATATCTTCATGGAAAAAACTTGCGTCAGCGTGCAGAAGCACTTATCAATATTGCACATCCTGATTTTCGTCAGATGCTTGAAGATGAAGCAAAAAATAGAAAATTATTGTCATTGAGGTAAACTGAGTTCATTGAGATAGTCTGAATCATTGATGTAAACTGAATTCATTGATGTAAATAGAGAATTATTGAGAAAAACAGAGAAAGAAATATTTAGTAATTTAGTAATTTTGGATTTTAAAACAAGGAGGTATAAATGGTTGGAATTATCGGATATGGCTCGTATGTTCCGCGATACCGAATTAAAGCAGAAGAGATTGCTCATCAATGGGGCAAGAATGCTGAGACAATCAAAAGAGGATTGCTTCTCCAACAAAAAACCGTTCCCGGTTTGGATGAAGATACGATTACAATCTCAGTTGCAGCAGCAAAAAACGCTTTGAAAAGGGCTGGCATAAACCCAAAAGAAATCGGTGCTTTGTATATCGGTTCTGAATCACATCCTTATGCAGTGAAACCTTCGGGAACTGTTGTAGGAGAAGCTCTTGGCATTGTTCCTGATTTTCATACATCAGATTTTGAATTCGCCTGTAAAGCAGGAACAGAGGCGATGTTCGTCTCATATTCGTTAGTCAAAGCAGGAGTAGTGAAATATGCTATGGGTATCGGAGCAGACACCTCTCAAGGTGCACCAAATGATGCGTTGGAATTCTCCGCTTCTGCTGGAGGTTCTGCATTTATTTTTGGCAAAGAAAATATTCTTGCAGAATTGTTATTCACTCACTCCTTCACAACGGATACACCAGATTTCTGGCGAAGAGAAGGCGCATTTTATCCTCATCACGGAGGAAGATTTACTGGTGACCCTGCATATTTTAAGCATGTTCAGAGCGCTGCAAAAGCGATTTTGAAAAAGAGTGGATATTTACCGTCTGATTTTACTTATGCTGTTTTTCATATGCCGAACGGAAAATTTCCGTTGCGAGTTGGAAAAAAACTCGGTTTCACAAATGAACAGATGAAACCCGGCTGGGTTGTAAATTTAATGGGAAATACCTATTCAGGTTCTTCTCCCACAGGTTTTTCCGCTACCCTGGATATTGCAAAACCAGGTGATTTAATTTTACTGGTCTCTTTTGGTTCCGGTGCAGGAAGTGATGCTTTTGTCTTCAAAGTAACTGAAAAAATTAATGAGGTAAGAGATAAAGCAGAAAAGGTCCGAGAAATGCTCGCAGATAACCCAATCTATCTGGATTACGGTCAGTATGCTAAATTCCGTGAAAAGATCATTATGAACGAATAAAACGCAACCACCAAGACACAAAGACACAAAAATAAATGGATTTGGTGATTTATTGATTTGGAGATTTGGTGATTTAATTTTTAACTTCGTTATCTTTGCGTGGATATTTTAAGAGAGTGAAAAGCAAAGCACTTAAAAATGCAACCACCAAGATACGAAGACACAAAGATGGGTTTTTTATGATTTTAGAATTTTGTGATTTTTGGACTTTTATCTTTATGCCTTTGTGGCTAAAAAATTGAATAGGAGATGAAAAATGCGTGAAGTATGTATAATTGGTTGTGGAATGACCAAGTTCGGTGAACTTTGGACAAAATCATTCCGAGATATTTTTGTTGAAGCAGGTTTAAAAGCAATTGACGATGCAGGGGTTGACCACATAGATTCAATGTATGTTGGCACAATGACCTCCGGGCTTTTTGTAGGTCAAGAGCATGTTGGAGCCTTGATGGCAGATTATTTGGGAGTTGCTCCCATTCCTGCTTTACGGGTAGAATCTGCTTGTTGCTCTGGTGGAATGGCTATTCATCAGGGTATTCTTGATATCGCTTCAGGAAACAGCGATATTGTGTTAGTTGGTGGAGTGGAAAAAATGAACGATGGTGCGGATGCCACTTATGCCCTTTCCACAGCTGCAGACCAAGAATATGAGGTTTATCAAGGAATTACATTTCCAGGACTTTATGCTTTGATAGCTCAAGCACATATGCATAAATATGGAACTACCCGCCAGCAACTTGCCCAAGTATCTGTAAAAAATCATTATAATGGCTCAATGAATCCGAATGCTCAATTCCAAAGAAAAGTTACATTGGAACAAGTGATGAATGCAACTTTGGTTGCTGACCCACTCACGATTCTGGACTGCTCTCCTGTGTCTGATGGCGGAGCATGTCTCATTTTAGCGCCTTTGGAAATAGCAAGGAAGCTAAATAAACCTATTATCAAAATTATTGCATCCGAAGCTGCAACAGATGCATTAGCTTTGCATCAACGTAAGGACATAACAACTTTGAATGCAGTGAAAGTTTCAGCAGAAAAAGCCTACAAAAAAGCCGGAATGAAACCATCAGATATTGATGTTGCTGAAGTTCACGATTGCTTTACAATCGCAGAGCTTTGCATAATGGAAGAACTCGGTTTTTGTGAAAAAGGAAAAAGTGGAAAATTCGTTGAAGACGGAAACACTGCATTAGATGGGAAAATTCCGGTCAACACTTCCGGTGGATTGAAATCAAAAGGACATCCAGTTGGTGCAACAGGAGCGGCACAAGCAATTGAAATCGTGGAACAGTTGCGAGGAAGCGCAGGCAAAAGACAAATCAAAAATGCAAAAATAGGGTTAGCACAGAATATGGGTGGTTCAGGTGCTTCTTCAGTAGTTCACATACTGAAAAAGCTAAATGACTAAAAAGCTAAATGACTAAATAACTAAATGACTAAAATACTAAAAAAATAGAAAAAGAGAATGAGCAAGAATTTACAAAAGAAGTTCAGTATCAGCAAGGAACTTAGGGAAAGAACATATAAATTCGCTTTAAGAATATTCGAATTATGTTCAAAGTTACAAAATACTGATGAAGCAAGGACCATTAAAAGACAATTGCTAAAAGCTGGTTCGTCAGTTGGGGCAAATCTCGAAGAAGCTGATGGTTCTCTAACTTTAAATGACTTCGTTTATAGAGTCGATATTTCTTTCAAGGAATGCAAAGAATCGAGATATTGGTTGAGACTAATTGTCGATAGGAAATTATTACCAAAAGAGATGGTTCAACCACTTTTGGATGAAGCGTTGGAATTGATAAAAATCTTATCAACAATAATCTATAAATGTCTAAAACACTAAATTTCTAAAATACTAAATGACTAAAAAACTAAATGACTAAAATGCTAAAAAACTAAATGACTAAAATGCTAAAAAACTAAATGACTAAAATGCTAAAATTAAGTTATTTTTTGGTTTCAATTTTTTTAGAAATTTAGATATTTTGGAATTTTGGATTTTGTTTAGTTATTTAGATATTTTGGATTTTTGGAATTTGTTTAGAAGTTTAGTTATTTAGAATTTTAGAAATTTATTTTAAGGAGGATAAATGCCATCACCAAGATATCATAGAGAGATACCGCAAAGATACAGATTAGAAGCAGAGAAATGCAAGAAATGCGGAAAAATATTATTCCCACCAAGATTAATCTGTCCAGAGTGCGGTTCAAAAAATTTTGAGAAAGTAATATTACCCGAAAATGGAAAAATCATTACATTTACAATTATTAGAGTTGCACCTCAACAGTTTGAAGCAGAAGTTCCTTATGCAATTGCAATTGTAGAACTTGAAAATGGAGTGAAAATAACAACTCAAGTTGTTGATTGCAAACCTGAAGATTTAGAAATCGGAAATTCTGTAAAACTTGTGTTCAGGAAAATCCAAGAAGAAGGAAAAACAGGAATAATCTGCTATGGCTATAAAGCAGTGCTGGTTTAACTTAAGTAGTCTTGCAGGAGAAATTTGTTTTTAGCAGAAAATTATTGCAATGTACATACGAAGAATTTTGAATTGGAAAAAAGATTATGTATAAAATCGAATCCAAAGTAAACACGAACAGCCAATCTTTCAAAGATAACACAAAATCAATGGAAGAAGCTGTTAAGAATTTGAAGGATCGTCTTTCTTTAATTAGAAAAGGTGGTCCTGATTATATGCACGAAAAGCATAAAAAAAGAGGGAAACATTTTGTTCGTGAACGCTTGAGATTGCTTCTCGATCCTGATACACCATTTCTGGAATTAAGTCCTTTAGCTGCTTGGGATATGTATAAAAACCAGCATCCTTCTGCTGCAATAATTACCGGGATTGGAATTGTGAAAAACCGGGAAGTTATGGTCATTGCCCACGATGCAACAGTTAAAGGTGGAACCTATATTCCAGAAACAATTAAAAAACATCTTCGGGCACAGGAAATTGCACTTGAAAATAAACTCCCCTGTATTTATCTTGTAGATTCCGGTGGAATTTTCTTACCTCTCCAGGTTGGAACATTTCCCGATAAAGAGCATTTTGGTAGAATTTTCTTTAATCAGGCACAAATGTCTGCTATGAATATCCCACAAATTTCTGTTGTAGTTGGTTTCTGCACTGCTGGAGGTGCTTACCAACCTGCGATGAGTGACGAAGTCGTTATTGCAAAGGGTGCAACAATTTATATTGGAGGACCTCCACTCGTAAAAGCTGCAACAGGAGAAGTTGTAACCGAAGAGGAACTCGGTGGAGCTGATGTTCATTGCCGAATTTCCGGAGTTGCAGACCATTATGCTGAAAATGATGAACATGCTATTGAAATAACAAGAAATATTGTAGAAAATCTATCATCCTCACAAAAATATCCATTAGAACGCTCACAACCAGAAGACCCCGAGTATGATCCCAAAGAACTGTATGGGATTATTCCAAAAGATCTTAAAAAGTCATTCGATATGCGAGAAGTTATTGCACGGATAGTTGACCGTAGTGAATTTCACGAATTTAAGGAACTTTATGGTCAGACATTGATTTGCGGATTTGCGAGAATTATGGGTTATCCGATCGGAATCCTGGCAAATAATGGAGTTTTGTTTTCGGAGTCCTCTCAAAAAGGTGCTCATTTTGTGACTATGTGTTCCATAAGGAAGATCCCTCTTTTATTTTTGCAGAATATCACTGGATTTATTGTTGGAAAGCGATTTGAACACCAGGGTATTGCAAAAGATGGTGCAAAATTAGTTCATGCTGTGGCTAATGCTCAGGTTCCCAAATTTACAATTATTATTGGAGGTTCTTATGGAGCTGGTAATTATGGTATGTGCGGTCGTGCTTATGGTCCACGCCTTTTGTGGATGTGGCCTACTGCAAAGATTTGTGTTATGGGTGGCGAACAAGCTGCAGGGGTGTTGACAGATGTAAAAGTCAGAGCTTTAACCAGACAAGGTAAGAAACTTTCCAAAGAAGAAATAGAAGCGATACGGAAACCTATATTGGAAAAATATCAGAATGAATCAAGCGCATATTACTCCACAGCAAAATTGTGGGATGATGGAATTATTGACCCTTTGGATACGAGAAAAATTCTCGGATTATCAATTGCAATGTCGCTCAATGCACCAATTCCTGACCATAAATTTGGAGTATTTCGTATGTAAAAACTAAACACCTAAATATCTAAACACCTAAATATCTAAATATCTAAATATCTAAATGTCTAAATGTCTAAATATCTAAATGTCTAAATGTCTAAATGTCTAAATGTCTAAATGTCTAAATGTCTAAATGTCTAAATATCTAAATATCTAAATGTCTAAATATCTAAATGTCTAAATATCTAAATGTCTAAATGTCTAAATGTCTAAATGTCTAAAT
>JACNFI010000030.1:0-12730 GCA_014384665.1 Candidatus Cloacimonadota bacterium | reverse complement strand
TCTAAATGTCTAAATATCTAAATATCTAAATGTCTAAATATCTAAAACATATAAATATCTATGTTGTAGTATTTGAGATTTTAGGGATTTAAAATTTTTGGGTATTTTGGATTTTTGAAATTTTAGATTTTGTTTAGTAATTTAGTAATTTTGGATTTTTGGATTTTGTTTAGTAATTTAGTAATTTAGTAATTTTGGATTTTAGTTATTTATCAGTTGATTGGAGGTTTGTATGAAGAAGATTAGTCTTCTAAAAATAATTAAGGAAATTAAGGAAACATGGGAGCCTAAAAATATTGCTTTTATAAATGAGACAGCTCTTAGGATTGCTAAGATAGAGGGAGCTTATAATTGGCATACTCATCGTAATGAAGATGAATTTTTTCTGGTTCTTAAGGGTAAGGTTTTTATTGATACTGAAGATGGAGCCACTGAACTTAATGAGATGGACGGTTATCTTGTTAAAAAAGGAACGAGACATCGCTCTCGCACAGAAAAGCCAGCATGGATATTATTGATTGAACCAATAAGAACAAAAACGAAAGGTGAGTAGATTAAATTACAAATTCCATCCGCCAGCTGTCGAACTAATGTCAAAGCCCAAATAATAAAATCTTGCATTTGACATTTGATTAATGAGATGGAGAGTCAGAGTATGGTAAAGAGCAAATTTGAAACAATTTTATATGAGGTAGAAAACAGCATTGCCTATATCATTCTAAATCGTCCTGAAGTTCATAATGCATTCAATAATGTGATGATAAGCGAACTGATTGCTGTTTTTGATGATATCAAAGAAGATGCTGATATTCGTGTTGTGATTTTGACGGGCAAAGGAAAATCCTTTTGTGCTGGTGCTGACTTAAACTGGATGCGCAAAGTAAAGGATTATTCCTATGATAAAAATTTGAAGGGTTCATTGGAACTTTCGGAATTATTTCACAAAATATACACATCTCCAAGACCGACAGTTGCTCGTGTAAACGGGATTGCAATTGGTGGAGGAACAGGACTTGTGGCTGTTTGTGATATTGCAGTTGCAGCTGAAAAAGCAAAATTCAGTTTTAGTGAAGTTAAACTTGGCTTGATTCCTGCCTGTATTTCTCCTTATGTAATCAAAAAATGTGGTGAAGGAAAATGCCGTGAATTTTTCCTGACCGGTGAAAGAATGACAGCAGAAAAAGCCTGCAATGCAGGACTTATAAATTTCGTCGCTCCTTTAGAAGAGATTGATAAAATCGTTGACAATTTAGTAAATCAACTGATTTCAAGTGGTCCAGTTGCAATTTCAAAATGCAAGGAATTGTTAAGAAGAGTCCCTGAAATGAGTTTGGAAAAAGCAGGCAAGTATACTGCAGAAGTGATTGCACAAATGCGAATGTCAAATGAAGGACAAGAAGGAATGAATGCCTTTCTGCAAAAACGAAAACCAAAATGGACAAAAGATATTTAGCCACGAATTTACACGAATTTACACAAATTTGTTCAAACAGAAATGAAAAATAATAAAATACTCTATAAAGAATTATCATACAAAATCATTGGTTTGGCAATGGAAGTTTATAATAAACTTGGTTATGGCTTTTTGGAAAAAGTTCACCCCGTTAAGTAGAACCCCTGTAAGGTAGCCACCAGTTGCCGTATTAAAGGACAGGAATGAATAAATGAATCTCAATCCGCATCCAACGATGTTACTTAACGGGGTAAATGAGAATGCATTAATGATATTATTTCAGCGAGAAGGAATTCAAGCTGAACAACAAGTTCCCATAAAAGTATACTTTGAAGGAAAAATTATTGGTGATTATGTAGCAGATATTCTTGTTGAAAATAAAATAATTTTAGAACTAAAATCGGTTGAAAATATTATAGATGTGCATAGAGCTCAAGTTCTTAATTATTTAACCGCTACTCGATTCCATTTAGCAATTATTTTAAATTTTGGAAAAGAAAAGCTTGAATTTGAAAGGTTTGTAAAATAAAGTTTTAAATTATTAGTGTTCATTCGTGTTAATTCGTGGCAAAAGGGAGAAAATGTTTAAAAAGATTCTAATTGCTAATCGTGGTGAAATTACTATTCGGGTAGCCCGAGCATGTCAGGAACTTGGCATTGCCACCGTAGGTGTATATTCCACAGTTGATAAAACTTCTTTACATCTACGATATATGGATGAAGCAGTCTGGATTGGTGATTCAGCACCTCTCGCAAGTTATTTAAATATTGATGCAATTATAGACGCTGCCAAGAAAACAAAGTCAGAAGCTATCCATCCAGGATATGGTTTTTTAGCTGAAAATGAACTCTTTGCATCAGCTTGCGAGAATGCAGGAATAATTTTTATTGGACCAAGTTCAAAATCGCTGGCTTTAGTTGGAGATAAAATTGCTTCCCGAAATACAGTGAAAAAACTTGGAGTTCCCATCATTCCAGGTATGGAGATGGCAAACACGGACATTTCTAAATTCAAAATAACAGCAAAGAGGGTTGGCTATCCTGTGATGGTCAAAGCTTCTATGGGCGGTGGTGGTAAAGGTATGAGAATTGTTCGGAATGAAAAGGAGCTTGAATCAAGTATTGCTGCTGGGCAAAGAGAAGCAAAAAGCTCTTTTGGCGACGACTCAATCTATCTCGAAAAATATATCGAGCAGCCGCATCATATTGAGTTTCAAGTTTTGAGGGATAAATTTGGAAATTGCGTTCATCTTTATGAAAGAGAATGTTCAATTCAGCGAAGGCATCAGAAAATTATAGAAGAGACACCTTCGCCAGTTCTGAATGATGATTTACGTATGAAAATGGGTGAAGCTGCAAAAAGAGTGATAGAAACCGCTGATTATACTTCTGCAGGCACAGTTGAGTTTCTGCTTGATAAAGATAAAAATTTCTACTTTCTTGAGGTAAACGCTCGTATTCAGGTTGAGCATCCAATAACCGAGATGGTAACTGGAGTTGATCTGGTTCGTCAGCAAATTCTGATTGCTGCAGGCGAAAAACTGAAATTGAGACAGGAGCAGATTTCTCAAAATGGTCACGCAATTGAAGCCCGAATTTATGCAGAAGATGCTGATAATGATTTCTTGCCATCACCAGGAAAAATACTTTTCCTGAATGAGCCGAGCGGTCCGGGAATTCGCGTTGACACTGGCATTTATCAAGGTTGGAACATACCACCACATTATGACCCGATTCTGTCTAAATTGATAGTTTGGGCTGAAGATAGAAAGTCCTGTCTTCCGAGAATTTCAAATGCTTTGAAAAACTACATTCTTCTCGGATTGAAAACGAACATTAGTTATTTGCGAAGAATTATTAATACGAAAAAATTTATGATTGGAAAATATAATACGCATTTCATCGGAGAGAATGAAAAAAATCTAAAACCGTCCACTGAAAATTTGGATATTGCTTTGATTGCAGCAGCATTGGATAAAGAAAAAGAAAAATTGAGTTTGACAACTGAAACATCTATTAAATCTAATCCCTGGAAAGAGATTGGGGAATGGGAAATATGTAAGAAAAATACCTAAATGCCTAAATAACTAAATGCCTAAAATGCCTAAACACCTAAAAAATTGTGCGTATTTTGAGATTTTAGGTATTTAGGAATTTAGGAGTTTTGGAATTTATTAAGTATGGAATATAAATTTATTCATTTAGATAAAATTTACTCTGTTAAATTAGAAAAAAAAGACGATTCTTATAGGGTAGTCGTTGATAATAATACAATTTATGAAGTTGTTGATGTTGGTGCACAGCCAAATGTTATTTCATTTAAAGTGAAAGATAAACTTCAGAGTGTTTATTTTGCTTCAGATAAGGATAAAACATATCTGTCGGTTAATGGAGAGTATTTCATCCTTGAATTAGAAAAAGGTAAAACCAGTAGTGCTAAAAGTGCTGCACAACAAAAAGGAAATAGTGTAGCTTCTCCTATGCCGGGATTGGTAGTGAAAATTCCTGTTAAAATAGATGAGAAAGTTACAGCAGGAACAACATTGGCAATTGTCGAAGCAATGAAAATGCAAAATGAACTGTCTGCACCATGCGATGGTATTGTGAAGAGAATAAATTTCAAAGAAGGTGAGCAAGTGGATGCTCTGAAGGTTATTGTGGAATTGGAGACAAGATAAAGAAACAGTCAAACCTAAAAGACAGTGGGAAAAGAAAATGATTTTGTATGAATTTTTCACGACAAGGACACAAAGAATAATGGAGTACGAGTGACTCGTCGAATAATTGACAAAATACGCAATGCAATTAGAAATGGAAATTATGATATGACTTATCACGCAGTTGAAGAAATGGCAGAGGACAATCTTGGAATTTTTGATATTGAAAGTGCGATTCTAAATGGTAAAATTATAAAGAGAGAAAAAGATGACATTCGTGGTGTCAAATATGTAATAAAAGGGTTAAGCGCTGACCGATCAACACCAATTGAGGTAGTAGGCCGGTTTAAAGAAACAGGTGTTTTTCTGGTTATCACAGTTTATAAGATTACTTAACATGAGGTGAGAAAAATGTATGGTTATAAATGTGAATACTGTGACGGAATCGTTAAAGAACGATTGGTAAAAAAGGAAGTTTTCAAGCACAAAACTGGTTTTATTATGCTTGAAAATGTGCCTGTGGGTATATGCGATAGATGTGGCTATCGTTATTATCATTCAACAATATTGAGATGGGTTGAGGAACTCGCCAATGGGAAAAGAACCCCTGAAAGGATTGAGGCTATACCAGTTGCTCATTTAGGATAAAAGCATATAAGAGCCACAATCTCGTATGACACTGTATGTCTGAGCACATTTCTTTTTATCTAACTCCGATAAATTTGAGTTCAGATATGCCAGGATTGATAGTTAAAGTTCCTGTTGCCATTGGAGATAAGGTTACTACAGGAACCATACTGGCAATTGTGGAAGCAATGAAAATGCAAAACGAATTACTTGCTCTTTGCGATGGAATTGTAAAAAAAATTAATTTCAAAAAAGGTGAGCAAGTGGATGCAAAGCAGGTAATAGTTGAATTAGAAAAAGAATAAATGGAGGATTTAATGGACTATAAGAATTTAATTGTTAAGAAAGAGGGAAAAATTGGGATAATAACGATTCACCGTCCGGAAGTGCTGAATGCAGTGAATATCGAAACTATTCTCGAAATCGAAAAAGCAATGCACAATTTTAATGATGATAAGAACATTCTTGTGATCATCATTACCGGAGAAGGTAAATCATTCGTTTCTGGTTCTGATATTTCAAAACTTGCTAAAATGGATTCACTTCAAGCACGCGAATATAGTCAAATCGGGCAGAGAGTGCTTTCTTTTATTGAGAATATTGAAAAGCCTGTAATTGCTGCAGTAAATGGCTATGCTCTTGGTTCAGGTTGTGAACTTGCTATGGCTTGTGACATAAGAATTGCATCTGAAAAAGCAAAATTCGGACAGCCAGAGGTTAAACTTGGAATTATACCTGGGCATGCAGGAACTCAAAGATTGGCAAGACATGTAGGAATTGGTAAGGCAAAAGAATTGATATTTACTGGAGATATAATTGATGCAAATGAAGCTCTGAGGATAGGGCTTGTTAATAAAGTTACACCACCAGAATCCTTACTTGAAGAAGTAAAAAATTTAGCAAATAAGATTATTGCAGTTGGTCCAACCGCAGTTAAACTTGCCAAAACTGTTATCAATCGTGGTATTGATACTAATTTTACAACAGCAAGTTCTTATGAAACTGAAGCCTTCAGCTTAATATTCTCAACCGAAGAAGCCAAAGAAGGATTGAAAGCATTTTTGGAAAAGAGAAAACCAAATTGGAAAAATAACTAAAATCACAAAAATCTAAAATACTAAAATGGCTTATAAATTTGACTTTTCAGATTTAGTCTTTTACATATTTAGTTTTTTAGATATTTAGAATTTTTGAAATTTAAATTAAAAGGAGAAAATAAAATGACATTAGACGAAAGATTAGAAAATGTAGCAGTAATTGGTGCAGCTGGAAAGATGGGTAGTGGTATAGCTGTTCTGATTTCACAGGAAATGGCAATACAAAAATTAAAGCCTGAAAATAAAGATAAGATTTACAGACTGAATCTTATTGATGTTAGCGAAAGGGCTTTGGATGGATTGCGTAGTTATCTGAGAGCTCAAATTTTAAAAAGAGCAGAAAAATCAACTGTGCTTTTACGAGAAATCTACAAAGAACGCAAAGATTTGATTGAGAATGGTGAGATTATCAACGAGTTTGTGAATGATACTTATGAGCTGCTTAATTTTTCAACTGATATTGAACTTGTCAAAGATGCAAGTTTGGTTTTTGAAGCCATCTTTGAAAACGAAGAGATTAAAATTAAGGTTTTGAAACAACTAAAAGAACTTTGCAAAAAAGACACACTCTTTTTATCCAACACATCAAGCATCCCAATCTCATATTTGGATGAAAAGGCAGGTTTAGACGGACGAATCATTGGTTATCATTTTTATAATCCACCTGTAATCCAACGACTTGTCGAGGTTATTGCAGCAAAAGCAACAACAGAGGAATTAAAGAATATCGCATCAGAATTGGGCAAAAGATTGCGCAAGAAATTAGTTTCATCTAATGACATTTCAGGATTTATCGGTAATGGTCATTTCAGTCGTGATGGTTTATATGCTCTTAATGAAGTAGAAAGGCTTAAAGAGAAATACGGATATCACGGTGCAATCTATATTATGAATAAAGTTTCTCAAGAATATCTCATTCGTCCTATGGGTATTTTTCAGCTTATTGATTATGTCGGCGTTGATATTTTTGAATGTCTCTTGCGAGTTATGCGAACACACCTTGGAGACGAATGTTTAATAAGTGAGCTTATTGACAAAATGGTCAACAATAAAATCTTAGGTGGTCAATATCCAAGTGGTGCTCAAAAAGATGGTTTCCTGAAATACGAAAAGAATCGTCCTGCAGGTGTTTATAATGTTGTAAAAGGAAAATACTATATGTTTGATGAGGATTGGAAAGCAGGGATTGATAAAGAGATAAATCCTACTAACGAAAAATTCGTACCTTGGCGAGCACTCTTGATGGATGCAAAAAAAGTAGACAAATTGAAAACCCATTTTGATAATCTAAAAAATATGAATACATTTGGTTCTGAACTTGCTCTTGATTTTCTAAAAGAGACAAAAGCAATTGCTGATAATTTATTGGTTGATGGTGTAGCAGATTCTGCGGACGATATTAATGCAGTTCTGATGAATGGATTCTTTTGGATTTACGGCCCGATAAATAATTACATTTAAAATGTCTAAATGCCTAAAAACCTAAATACCTAAAAGCCTAAATGCCTAAAAGATAAAAATGCCTAAAAAACTTGAAAAGAAATATAGTATAAGTGATGAACTAAAAGAGAGAACCTATAAATTTGCGATAGGTATCTTAGAACTTGCTTCAATGCTGCCTAATACTGAGGAAGGAAGAGTCATACGAAGACAATTATGTAAATCTGGCACATCTGTTGGTGCCAATCTCGAAGAAGCAGACGGTTCGCTAACATTAAATGATTTTGTTTATAGAGTTGATATTTCATTCAAAGAATCCAAGGAGACAAAATATTGGTTAAAGATTATAATTGATCGGAAGTTATTGAAAAAAGAATTGTTTTTTCTTCATCTTAACGAATGTGTTGAAATTATAAAAATCTTATCAACTATTATCTACAAATGCTTGAAATAAATTTTAGTTATTTAGGTATTTTTGATTTTTAGTTATTTAGGTATTTTTGATTTTAGGCATTTAGGAATTTTGGATTTTAGGTATTTTAATTTTTTAGGTATTTAGGTATTTGTGACTTTTAGGAATTTAAAATTAGAAAGGAGAAACTATGTCATACTTTAGAAAAAAAATCTATGCTTGTGCAGGTTTTAACACAATCGCACTTGGAACTGGCAGAAAAGAATTCCGTCCAAAGAAGCCCAGACCTGGCATTGAACACTATATCAAAGAAGCGGGTCTTGGTTCAATTAACCAGATCAAAAATCCTGAAAATATTGATGAAGGTGTGATCGGAAATTTTATGGCAGCACGATTCTGCAGACAGGGTAATCTTGGTGGCTTTTTCCCAATGGTTCATCCTACTTTTCAATACAAGCCATGCATTCGTGTGGAAGGTGCGTGTGATTCAGGTGGATTGGCTTTAGTAACTGCTATTAAGACAATACTTGCTGATTTAGCTGATGTAGTGCTCTGTATTGGGTTTGAAATACAGAATTCTGTAAAGGCAATTTACGGGGCAGATTACCTTGCTGGTGCTGGATGGTATTCTGGTGATAGAAAAGAAGGGCATGCCTATTTCTTCCCGGATCAGTTTTCTCAACGGGCTGGCGCATGCTTTGAAAAATTTGGAAAAGAGAAAGTCCGAGCAGGTATGGCACAATGGTATGTTAATGCAATTGAGAATGCACGCAAAAATCCTAAAGCACAAGAATATCATAACAAAAATTCTGACTTGATGACAACAGGATTGACTCCACCTAATCCAAAAGTATTCTGTGAACACATTAATGTTTTTGACTGCTCAAAGGTTTCTGATGCAGCTTCCGCTTTAATATTTGCTTCAGAAGAGGGACTTAAAAAGATTGAGGTTGACAAGAATGATGCAGTTGAAGTTCTCGCTTATGCACAGGTTCAGGATAATCTAACAACACCTCCACCTGATTTTACAAAACTCTCCACCTGTCAAATTGCCGCAAAGCGTGCTTATAAACGAGCAGGTCTAACACCTAATGATTTGAGTGTATTGGATGTGCATGACTGCTTTACTATTGCAGGAGTTTTGGCAGTAGAGGCAGCAGGATTTGCAGATTATGGTGAGGGTGCAGATTTCATAAAAGAAGGCAACACAAAATCAGATGGTAAAATTCCCACTAATACTACTGGTGGCTTGATTGGGTATGGGCATCCAACTGGTGCGAGCGGTGTGCGGCAAGCTGTGGATGTTGTGCATCAACTTTCTGAAAAAGCTGGTGACTGCCAGGTGAAGATACACCCGGATAAACCCTATGGTATGATGTCCAGTATGGGTGGGAATGATAAGACAGTTGTGGCAATGATATTTAAGAAGATTGAATAAATTGTTAATTTCTTCTATAGTGGGAATAAACGCAAGTTTTCTGATGAAAGGACTAAATGATTGCGTTTATACTCATGTTGGCTACCATATTATGAAAGATAACGACTACGATATAAGAGAATGTTTTGCCTATTTTGGGCTAACAATTTATATGGTACAGACTGTAGAAAAAGGGATTCTTAATTCGTTGATATTAAGTTATAAGAATATTACAAAAACGAGATATGATGAACTATTTGCGGAAAAATCTCAGTTAACTTTTGGACAGCTAAAACGAGAGATTATTGAAAAAGGAATCTTTAATAATGAGATTGTTGAGAAAATTGACAAATTTCATGAAAAGAGAGATTGGCTTGCGCATAATTATTGGTGGGATAGGTCTATTGAATTTTATCGAGATAATTTAAAATACAAAATACTTGAAGAACTTGATAAACTGACTACAGATTTAGAAGACTTCAACAATATTATTAAAGAAAGTAATCGTCAATTTCTGATTAAGAAAGGCCTTGACCCAGACAAATTATTTGAAGAATTTGCCAGCTTTGATAAGACACCATATATACCAACATTCAAGAAGTTGTCGAAAAATGAAACATTGATTGGAATTTATTTATTTGAGCCAGAGAAAGGTTTTCAAATTCCGATATTTAAACTTGAAGATAATACTTATTGGACATTGTGTGAAAGCGGATTAACTTCTTTTAATGTAACAGAAATTGAGAAAGAATTATTGCCATTAGATAAGACTATAGGTATTTTTCCTGTTACGCAATTTAATCCAAAACCCAAGATTTTAAAAGAATGGGATTATGAAATAAATTTAAAGAAAAATGGACTATATATTAAAGTTCAACCGACAGAAATAAATGGTAAATTTGTTTTTAATTGGACAATAAAAAAACATGGTAGCTAACAAAAAATAAAAGGCATTGAAACGCCTTTTATTCAACATGTTATAAGACACTGCTCCATGCCATTTTAAAAATAAAAGATTTTTTCAATATTTGGAGGGATGAAATTATGCCACTTGGATATGTAGAAGAACTAGCTTCAAGATATTTTGAAAAGAAGGGATATTTGGTATTTCCAAATATTCGTTTTCAATTGAAAAAAGAATGGACTCATAAAAAGGTCGCTGGATGGTCAGATATAGATATGATTGCTTTAAGCATTAAGGAACTAATCATCGTACAATGTAAGAGTTTTATTGGCACAAAGAAATCAGATGAAATCTCAAATGACATCTTAAATTGGTTTAATTACACTGAACTATTTCTGGAAGAGGATGCTATTTGGAAAAAATGGTTGAAAGGAAGAAGAATTAAAAAATATTTGATAATAGATTATACTGTTAAAAAAGCAGAATCTATTCTTAGAAAAAATGAAATTATGATTTTTTATTACAGTGATCTGTTAAAGGAACTTCTTAAAATATTAAAGTCTGGTGAAGCAAGGAAAGGGAAAGAAGATGACGCTATAATTAGACTTTTATGTGCTATGATAGATAAAAAAATGATAAACCCAAAAATTTTCTAATAAGAATAGCAACACTTTTAAATGCATATTTATTTCGCATTTTACATTACCTTCTGCTTGATTACATAACACCGGATATAATGCTACATTCTTCGTATTTCGTTCAAATTTAGTTTTATCAAAGTCCTTTTACAAAAAAAGATTATGAAAAAATTGATAAATATCTTAAAATGAAAGGAAAAGTTAATGTTCTGTCCAAAATGTAAATCTGAATATGTAGAGGGGATAACAGAGTGTTCTAACTGTAAAATTCCTTTAGTGGAAAAATTACCTTCAGAAACCAAATTACCAAATAGATCAAGATTGAAATATGCAATATTGTTGGCTATAATTAGTATTTCCTATTTTTTTATTTTAAAAACTATTGGAACTTTTTTACTTGACATTTTCAGAATTCTTATAGTTTCACAAATTATCCAAATTATGTCTTTGTTCGCCAGTTTGATTATGTTATTTTTCTTTATTTATCTTTATACAAATTATGTTCAGAAGGAACAAATAAAATTTAAAAAAGCAACTGTATTGGTTATCATTGGTTCTTGTGCAATGGTTTTGGTTAGGATTAAAGGTATGTTAATTGTTTTTAATGTTGATATTTTACCATTTCTTTTCAGGTCTTGCCATATTGACGCAATAATCCCCTGGTTCCTTTCAATATTCATTTTACTTTTCTTTATTACTTTTTATAAAGAAACACTTCGCAAAAAACAGATGAAGTTAAACAAATCAATCCTTTCAGCAATTATAGGTACTTCAGTTGGAACACTCTTGCAGACCTTTATTCTCTTTAATTATCTATATTCAACTGAAATTAGATGGTTTACAGATTTGTCCTCAATAATACAGATCATTCTTTTTCCAATATTTGTTTTTAGCTTTATTGCTGTACTTTATTTCTATTTATATTTTTATAAAGAACAAATAAATTTTATTGATAGATAGGATGATGTTTTAATAGAAAAAACCAAACATTATTTCACAAAATACATAAAAGGTTAGACAGATGATTCAGATATACACTGGGAATGGTAAAGATAAAACCACAACTGCCTTAGGTTTAGCCTTAAGAGCAGTTGGTCATGATTTTAAAGTAGTAATGGTTCAATTAGTGGAAATTAACAAAATTACATTTGTACATTTTTTTATTTGAAATCGGCAAGAGAGGTAATGGAAATGATAACTGAAAAGGATAAATACATAATTTTACAATGTGCAAAAAAGTATAATGTTTCTTCTATAATCTTATTTGGATCATCAATAAGGAAGGGTCAAGAATCTAATGATATAGATATTGGTGTAAATGGTATTAAACCTCAGTTATTCTTTAAATTTTATGCTGAGTTATTTAAACATTTATCAAGACCTGTTGATCTTGTTGACCTTTCTAAGAAGTCTTTATTCAATGATCTAGTAGAAGAGACTGGAGTAAGAATTTATGGATAAACTACCTAACCAAATTCTTGCAGAAAAAGAGAGTGTGGAGTTGGCATTGAGTAATCTTAAAGATGCTATGAATAGAAAAGAGAAATCAGTTATTGAATTAGCAGCTATTGGTACATTTCTTCATAATATCTATAATGGAATAGAAAATATTTTAAAGCAAATTCTACATGCAAAAGATGTTGAGATACATAAGACAGATACATGGCATAAAGACCTGTTGGATATTTCAGTTTCTAAAGGGATTATTTCAGATGGATTATCTGATAAACTTTATGAATACCTGACTTTTAGACATTTTTTCGTTCATGCATATGGATTTATGCTTGAAGAGACCCATTTAGAAGATTTAGTTAATAACATTCCAGAGATTTGGTCACACAATTTCTATTAGAAATAGAAAACTTCTTCAAGGAATGACTACTTGATGATAAATAGATACAGTCAGACTCCAGATAATATATTGGTTGTAGCAAGCTTACATTTCTAAAATTCAGATATTTATCTAGGATTTCACAAATACCCGATATATTATTGGAATGGTAATGGAACTTCTTCCCAAAAAGGAGAATAGATGATTCAAATATACACAGGCAACGGAAAAGGCAAGACCACAGCTGCTTTGGG
>JACNFI010000029.1 GCA_014384665.1 Candidatus Cloacimonadota bacterium | reverse complement strand
CACTTTATTTCTGGCTACGGCTTGCTTCTCCAAGACAAGTGTCATTCCCGTGAAAACGGGAATCCATTCCTTACAACCTGTCTTTTACTGCGTCTTCACTCTATATGGATTCCCGAGCGGGGTCGGGAATGACATCTGTGAGCCTTTGGAATGACATGAGAATGCAATTTTGCAGAACTCATTTTTATAGATTCTTTAGAAGAATTTTTATAATTTATCCTTGTTTTCTATGTCAAGTAAAATAACATCATTTTCGTCATAAGCTTTTTAATTGAAAGCAAATTATATTATATAAGCTTTAATGAGTTCCCTTACAAGAGCTGGATAACCTTTAATTGCAGTTTTAAGGAGTTGGAACAAAGTCAGTTTTTCTTTTGGAATTTTATTGAGTCGTTTTGTCAAATCGTTCAACTCTTCATCAGAGAAATCAAAGAAAATCTCTTTCAGTTTATGCAAAAGTTTTTGCTGTTTTCCTTTTTCCTTCATCCAGATTTTATGATATTTTTTCAGGAATTTATCTGAAAAATTGTTTTTTTTCACAGCTTCTGCAGCAATTTCACCAGCAATTTTTCCTGCTAAAAGAACATTACTCAGTCCTCCACCAGAAACAGGATTTACCTGTCTTGCAGCGTCTCCAACCAAAATGATATTATCTGCTGTTATCTTTTTCAGAGTTATACCAGTTGGCGCACAACCAGCAATAAAGGAAATCATTTTGGCATCAGGAAATTTGTCAGATATGAATTCATCAAGAAATTCTTTTGCATTTTTTCCATTGCATTTATCTGCACGAACGCCAATACCAACATTTGCAATATTTTTTCCTTTTGGAAAAACCCAGGCATAACCGCCAGGTGCAATTTTATTGCCGAAAAAGAAATGAGAAAACTGATGTTCAATTTTTATATCAGCAAGAACATATTGTGCAGAAGATTCAATATCAGAAATCTGTAATGATGTTTCCAATCCTGCAAGCCGTCCAATGCGGGATTCCGGTCCATCAGCGCCAATAACAAGATTCGTTCTCACAATTCTTTCTTCATTAAAATGTCTGAATTTGACGCCACATATTTTTCCGTTTTCTTTTATTAAATCGTAAGCATCAGCTTTAGTCAGGATTTCTGCACCATTTTCAGCTGCCAATTTACAAATATAAGAATCAAATAGTCGTCTTTCAAGGATTACTCCTTTGCCAATTGCTGAAGCAACCATTACACACGATTCACCATTTGGAGCATAAAGTTTTGCACCTTCAATATACTTTGAAATCCATTTTCCATCTGGCTCAAAGAATTTTGATAAACTTACAAGAGAAATTCCTTCAGCACATCGCACAGGAATTCCGATTTCTCTATCTCGCTCCAGAATCAATACGGAAGCACTATTTTTTGCAGCAGTCAGTGCAGTCATCCCACCGGCTGGGCCACTGCCCACAACAACTATGTCGTAAAAATTTTTAATCTTCATATATTTCTGTTCCCAGTGTATATTATATTGAAATCAAAGCATGTAATGTTTTAGGAACAATTTTTATAAAATAGGGAGTAGAAGTTATGCTTTATTAGGCAAAGTGCAAATTATCCTTTTCATTTGTATCTTGCGTATAACTCTAAGAATTTTTCTATGCTTATTTCCAAGTCTTCCCTGACTATTTTACACAGAAGCCCTTTGGGTATATCCTTGTTTCCATGCATCGGCACAGTAGTTGCTCTTCCATCTTCCGACCTCAATCTCACATGAGAGCCTTTCATTCGGGTAGCTCTAAAACCAATGGATTCCAAAAACTTTATAAGTTCTTTGCCTTTAATTACAGGGAGTTTAAGCATTCTGAAGAACTTCCAGTTCCCTAAATCCTACAAACTTATTAAGACCTTCTATCTTGGTTTCCGCGAGACATATATCTATAACTTCCCTAATATTCTTCAATGCCTCATCAATAGTTTCGCCATAGGAATGGCAGCCTTTAAACAGAGGACAGCTTACAATGTAATATCCATCCTCGTCCATCTCAATTATTATTGGCAAATGTAATTTTCTCATTTTAATACCCCTTATTTGCTATCATTAGTTTTGCATAATAAAGCCATTGTGCCGAGCTCTTCTATTGCTGAAACAGGACATACAATAAAACATTTTTTGCAACCATTACACAAATCTTTCAAAATCGTGGCTGAGAATTCAGTCATTCTGATTGCGTCAGCAGGACAAGCAGCCACACAACAGCCGCATAAATCGCATTTTTCTGGAATGATTTTATATTTCATATTTTTTTAATCAACCGCTAATGGACGCAAATTTTCGCTAATTTAACCGCGAATGAACCCCGTTAGATAATTCTAATATTGTGTAGAATTATCTAACGGGGTGAACACGAATAGATTAAAATAAAATATTTAAATATTAGCGATAATTAGCGTTTATTAGCGGTTTCAGTAATTTCATCATCAAAGCTGAACTTAACATCAAGATTTTTTATGGCAGCAGTTTCATCCAACCTACCAACAGGTGTATTTTCAGGTGCATTTTTAAGTTTTTCTGGATTACTTTCTGCTTCTTCAGAGATTTTTATCATTGCTTCTATAAAACTGTCCAGAGTTTCTTTGCTTTCCGTCTCGGTTGGCTCAATCATCAATGCTTCGTGAACAATTAAAGGGAAATATATGGTAGGAGCGTGAAAGCCATAATCCAATAATCTTTTTGCAATATCCAGAGTTTTTACATCATACTTTTTGAATTTCTCGCCAGAAGCCACGAACTCATGCATCACATCTTTCTGGTATGGAACAGGGAAATAATTTTCTAACTTCTTCATTAAATAATTTGTATTGATAATAGCATTTTCTGCAACTCGTTGCAGTCCTTTCTCTCCAAGCATTTTAAGATATATGTAAGCACGAACCATTACTAAAAAATTTCCATAGAAAGAATGTACTTTGCCGATTGAATTTTTAATATTATAATCAAAATAATATTTGTCATTTTCTTTTTTAATAATTGGAAAAGGAAGAAACCTAACTAATTTTTTAATAACTCCAATTCCACCGCCCCCAGGACCTCCGCCACCGTGAGGAGTGGAAAATGTCTTATGAAGATTAAAATGCACAATGTCAACTCCAATATCTCCGGGACGAATGTAACCAAGCATTGCATTTAGGTTTGCACCATCCATATACATCAGTCCATCAACAGAATGGATGATTTCTGCAATCTCTTTAACTTCGGTCTCAAATACTCCTAATGTATTCGGATTTGTCAGCATAAAGCCGGCAATATCTTTAGCTATGACTTGTTTAAGGGCATCTATATCAACCTTTCCCTGCTCATTAGATTTGATTTCAACAACTTCATATCCGTGCAAAGCAGAAGTAGCTGGATTGGTTCCGTGAGCAGAATCAGGCATAATAATTTTTGTTTTTTGGTTTCCTTTATTTTTGTGATAATTATAGATAATATTCGCACCAGCAAATTCACTATGAGCACCTGCAACTGGCTGGAGAGAAACTTCTGCCATACCTGAAATTTCTGATAGGTCGTTTTGCAATTCATACATAATCTGCAAAGCGCCTTGAATTGTATCTTCTGGTTGATATGGATGCAGGTTTGTCAAACCCAGCAAAGTGTTTACAATGTCATTTATTTTTGGGTTATATTTCATTGTGCAGGAGCCGAGAGGATAGAATCCTTTTTCAATAAAATGGTTTTTTGCAGAGATTTCTATGTAATGTCGCATCGCATCTAATTCACTAACTTCGGGCAGATTAGGTTTGACTTTTCGCAAAATCTCTGTTGGGAAGAAATCTTCCAAATTTTTATCAATCTCACATTCAGGTAAGGAGTAGCCAATCCTTCCTTTGACACTTTTTTCAAAAATTGTTTTTGGTTCCATCTTTCTCCTTTAGTTCACCGCTGAGACGCAGAGAGCACAAAGATTTGTTTTTATAAATATAGTTTTTTCTTTGTGGACTTTGTGTTTAATTATTTAGTACATTTACGAATTCATCCATCTCAGCTTTTGTTCGTTTTTCTGTAACAGCAATAAGCATTTGATTTTTGTATCCAAAAGGTGTTAAATCAACGCCAGCAAAGAAACCCTTCTTTTTCATTTCTTCAATTATGTTCTTTGGCTTTTCTTCAGTTTTTACAGCGAATTCTTTGAAAAATGGAGAACTATTTGCAGGCGAGAAGCCATCTATTTCACAAATCTTTTCAAAAAGATAATGGGCTTTTATGGTTGACTGTCTGGCAACTTCATATAATCCTTTTTTGCCCATCAATGCGATGTAAACAGTTGCTGCCAACGCACAGAGTGATTCATTAGTGCAGATATTTGAGGTTGCTTTATCTCTTCTTATATGCTGTTCGCGAACCTGAAGGGTAAGAACATATCCTTTTTGTCCCTCCTTATCATGAGTTGCACCAACAATTCTGCCGGGCATTTTTCTTATCAGATTTTTTTTTGTTGCGAAAAATCCGAATAAAGGACCGCCAAAATTCTGCATATTTCCAAGAACTTGTCCTTCTCCAATAACAATATCTGCATTGTATTCTGATGGTGCACTGAAAAGTGCCAGAGATATTGGGTCTACAGCTGTAATGAATAATGCCCTTTTATTTGAATGCACAATTGAATCAATAGATTTCATATCTTCAATGCATCCAAGAAAATTTGGAGTTTGAATAAGGACAGCAGAAACAGAGCCATCCATCTGGTTTTCTAATTCTTGAATATCTGTTCTTCCATCTTTTTGTGGGATGTAAACAATTTCTATATCTAACGGTGAAATATAAGTTTTTATTACTTCTTTATATGAAGGATGAATCAAACTTGAAATCAGAATTTTTTTGCCATGAGTATGTCTGATTGCTAATAGGATTGCTTCTGCTGATGCGGTTGCGCCATCATACATTGAGGCATTTGCAACATCCATTCCTGTAAGTTCGCAGAGCATTGTTTGAAATTCATAGATGAACTGTAATGTTCCCTGGCTAACTTCCGCCTGGTAGGGGGTATATGCAGAATAAAATTCTGGACGACCAATAATATAATTTACTGCAGCAGGAACAAAATGGTCGTAAATTCCAGCACCCAAAAAAGAAACAAATTGGTTTGTATTGACATTTTTTTCAGAAAGTTTTGTGATATGTTTGGCAATCTCCATCTCAGACATTGGTTCTGAGAGATTCAAATTTTCTTTTATGAAAAGGTCTTTGGGAATGCCTCTTAACAAATCTTCAAAATTTTGTACACCAATCTCTTTTAACATTTGTTCTCTTTGCTCGTCAGTATTTGAAATAAATGGCATTAGCGCTCCTATGAATTATTTAGCCACCTACCTTCGTCAAACTACGGCAAGGCAAGCAAAATCGCACAAAAACTCACAAAAGATTAAAAATCCAGATAATTTTAATTGTAATAATTACTTCCGTGTACTTTTGTGTGATTTCGTGGCTCATTTATTTTCCTGAATAGATTTTGTGAGAGTTTGTCTTTTGTTTGTGATTGATGTCAATTTTTTTAAATGGATATACCCTTTAATCAGCAAGATAAATTTTATGTAACTCAGAGCCTCATCCACACAGTCATTCCAAACGTCCACAGCTGTCATTCCCGACCCCGATCGGGAATCCATATAGCGGGAAGACACAGTAAAAGACAGGTTGTAAGGAATGGATTCCCACTTCCGTGGGAATGACAAGCAACTGGTGATAATGGTATTAGCATCATTTATTATTACTTTGCCGAACTAAGGGGATACCCAATTTATTTTAATATCTTAACAAAACCGACAAAATATATTTACATATTTTAACGAAGGGTGAGTAAAAACGGATCATCCGCATCTAAATGGATAGGATAACTAACAACATCACTCCATAGAGTTTGAGACAAAACAGGAAGGTTATGATAATGAGTAGCAATTTTTTCCTCACATATAGTTTAAACTTCTATTTAAGACATTATTTGTTACTAATGATTGACAAAAAATTTAAATATGAACTTATTTAGTTTATATTTTTAAAAGGTACTATTTTGTGCAAGATTTTTCCTCTGTATTAATAAGATTAAAATCAATAAAGCCAGCTTGAGAGTTCTCTCAATGAAAGATGATTCAAAGGATTATTTATCTCTATTCTTTCATAAAATAATTATCCTTCTATTCAATGGAAAGATAGTTTTTGAAGATGTATAAAACAAGAATTTTAATTATTGCCCAACCTGCATTTGTTAATGGTTTAAAGTTCATTACTAAAGAATTGTCTAATATGTATATTAAAGTTCTTCCTTTTGATGATAGATTATGGGAAGGGAAAAACATCATCCAAAAGATGATATTTATTAAAAAATTTGATATAATACATTTCTTCAGAGGCAGGACCACACTTGTCCACTTTCTAAGTTATCGTATTTTTTCAAGGACTAAAATCATTAATCAATTTATAGGTACAGATTTGTATAGGATACTTAATAAAGGTTGTTTCAAAAAAAGCAAGTTGCGATTATGTTCCAGAATATCTTTAACTATTGCTACTGGTGAAATTTTGCATAATGAACTTAATGCTCTGAAAATAAAAAATAAGACATTGGATTTCATTAACAATGATATAAAGAAAACAAACTATAACTTCCCGATTGAAAAAAGAGCTATTGCCTATCTTCCTTCATATAAAAAAACATTTTTCAATCGTAAAATTCTTTATCAACTTGCTCTGGATTTTCCTGATACGGAATTTACCTGGTTTCCATATTCAAGAGAGAAGGATGAAAAAATTCCCCCAAATGTAAATTGTATAGATTATATTCCCAGACATAAAATTCTTTCCAGATTGGAGGAAAACAAGGTTTTTCTGCGTATTTCCAAACATGATGGACTTCCAAACACTCTATTAGAAGCATTGAGCATTGGACGATGGGTTGTCTGGTCTTACCCATTCAAATATGTCTCTACTTTTCACTCGTATGAAGTTCTTAAAAATAAATTCAATAATTTAATAAATAGAAAGAAACCAAATGTTGAGGGTGAGAAATTCGTATTAGAAAATTATAATATCAAAGTTATTAGTAAAGAGTTTGAAAAAATTTATAAAGAAACACTTATTTAAGTGATATGTTTAATTTAGTTAACTTAAGTTTCGCAGGAAAAATGATAAACAGTTGAAACGATTTTGTATAAGGGGTTTTATTATGGTCATATGCACCTTCGGTGCGTCAATTGACAACGAAGTGTTATGACAGCGAAGCGTTT
>JACNFI010000028.1 GCA_014384665.1 Candidatus Cloacimonadota bacterium | reverse complement strand
AACATCGAAGTTAGTAAAATGGATGCTCATAATCTTACATTTCCAGATAATAGTTTTGATGTTGTAACTTGCAGAGCAGCAATTCATCATTTTGATAATCCAGATAAAAATTTATCTGCAATTCATAGAATACTTAATAAAAATGGTTTTATAGTAATAATGGATTTTTGTTTTTCAGAAATAGCTAAACAAGCATTAACTTCATTGTGTATGCTGAGAGAAGATGATTTCAGAAATTATTTTACTTTTCATGATTATTGTAACTATCTTGAAAGTAATAGTTTTGAGATTGATACAATTTATACATATACTCTACCGAGAGTTCTGGAAGAGTGGGTTTCAGTTGCTCCTAGGAATGTACAGCAGAGAATATTGAATGCTTTCTTTAAATTAGATGAGAGAATTCTTAAAGAATTAAATATAAGAGAGGATAATAACAAGCATTATATGATTTATAGAATTGTTGAGATAATTGCAAAAAAATCTTAAGAGAATAGGAGAATTAATAATGTCTGAAAAGTTAAATAAATTATGGGAATATAAAACAGAGATTTTAACTACAATTATAGTAGGTTTAACTGGATTCATTTTAGGGTTATTTCTTTTTAAGGAAGAAATATTTGGTTCTTGGAGTGCTTATTCAGCATTATTATTTACAATAACTTGGTCTCTTTTATGTGTTTTTATTCTTTTATTTTTGAAAAGTAAAAGAGAATCTACTGAGAGTTTTAAAGATTTTACCATTAAGATTAATAATTTAGATAAAAAAATCAATAATGTTAATATAGACTTCAAAAAATATCAGGAAAGTATATTAGAAAAACTAGAAAGAATGATTGAGCAAAGTGCACTATTTAGTGATAAGAATCAATTAGAAAAGACAGTTATTGATCTTTTAAGAAGGAAAACTGAAGGCATATTATGGATAGTGGCAAAATTTGTTTCAAAACAGGTCTCTAAAAATTTTAGTACATTAGAATTTCCAATTGATGGATCTGAATACTCAGAATTTAGTAAGATGCTTTATCCAGAATGTAAAAAGGCAATTTACCTAACAAGCCCATTTACTCCAATTGAATGGCTTAGAGAACTTGTAGAAGACAACAAACATGATATCATTGATGATCAAAAAGAAAAAAGCGCTTTTAAAAGAGATACTGCTGATGATATTTTGAACCGTATTAATAATGGTGAATCTTTGAAAGATATTATAGACAATAGTCCAGAGATTAATATTCCACATATTAACGCCTTAAATAGTACAGATTCAAATGTAATAAAAAAAAGACTGGTAATTTTGCAGCATGGATATGACTATAGTCTAATAGCCCAAGAAAAATTATTAATGGAGTTTATAAATATCACACCAGAAGTTAAGACAAAATTCATTGAAATAAATACTTTAAAAAAATATAGATATCTAAAAGAATTTATATCATCAGATGATTATGATTTTATGAAATATGATTATGCAATTTTTGATAATGAAGTTCTTTTAAAATGGAAAAGACCAGAATTTGAGAAGGATACTCAACCTTTAACTTTATTCGATTTAAAAAAAGAAACAACCGAAGAAAAAACAAAGGAACAAATAATAAATGATATTTTCGAGAATAATATTTGGAAAGATTTTAAGAGTGATAGTTATATTTTAAATTATATTAAGGAGAAAAAGAAAGAATTATTTGAAGAAGTAAAAAGAACAGCCATTATTCCTCATAAATTAGCGTATTATTGTAATGGAGCAAAGACTTGGCAAAATATAGTTAATAGACCTTATGACTATGTCTTGGGATCTAAGGAAAGTAAAACATTAGATAGATTTTTATCAAATTCCGATATCGAAACTGAAATAAAGTCAATTATATCATCTAATAATAGCAAATGTAATATAACATTAATGGGGCCTGGTGATGGTAAAGAAATTGAAAAAATTGTAAATTATTTTGAGCCATTAAAAATTAATAAATTTTGTCTTTTAGATATAAGTCCTGAATTGTTGAATGTTGCTCTATTGAAGGGAATAAGATTACATATGGGTTTGAATATACTAACTTCGGTAAAAGATATCATTTCAGAGGATTTTAATGATTTGCCTTTAGATAAAAATATTCCAAACTTTATTTTTGTTATAGCTAATGGGGCAATATTATCCAATAATTCAGTCTATGAAAAAATTTATAACTCAATGACAAAAAAAGATAGATTAATAATAATAGTAGAGTCATTTAAAGAATTTAATGAATCTGCCAAAAATATGATTATTAATGAATATTCTCAAGAGAATGAAAATATTGGTAAGTTATTTATTGAACCTCTCAAATTAATTGGAATAGATGTAACAGAACCAAAAGAATATTTAAACAGTGATTTTATTACACAAGAAGATTTAGATCTATATGTTGAGAATTTTATGTTAAAAAAATGGAAAGATGACAATAATATAAAGGATTATAATGGTTTTAAAGATAAAATAAGAGTTTTCGCTTCTTTAAAAACTACACCAGAAAAATTAAAACATTTATTAGAAAAAAAGCGATTTAATGTGAAAAATAATCATTCCAAATATTTCGAAGAAGAGAATTGTTGTGGTGTTCTTTGTAGAAAAAACTAGTATAAATTTTTATATATATGTTTTCTCAAGATTATAATCATTTTTTAAAAAATAAAAATGAATAAAATCATTATTAGATGAGAAAGGAAATAGTCTTTATGATAGTACGACTTTGGAATTACTTAATAATCTAATAAACGAAAAATCTATTAACTATAAAAAATTTATTGGTAAATTTACTTCGATTAAATGTGATTTATTCAATATTAAGATTTTTCCTTTAGTTCCATTATATATTACAAGTTATTGTTATGAAGATTGTAAATATTGTAATTTTAGAGTTAATAATAATGTTTTGCGAAAACGATTAAATGATAATCAATTGATAAAAGAAACAGAACTCCTTATAAAAAAAGGATTTCGTGTAATAGAGCTTGTTTATTCGTCAGATCCCGAAATTAAAATTACATCAGTCTGTAATCACATCAAAATTTTAAAAAAAACAGCTATAGAAAGTTAACGGAGGGTTAGTAGGATTAAATGCTGAAGCATTGGACAAAGATGAATATCATCAATTAAAGCTTGCTGGAGTAGATTTTGTAGTTCTTTGGCAAGAAACATATAATAAAGAAATCTACAATTCATTACATTCTTCAAAAACAAAAAAATCTGATTTTGAATATAGACTAAATGCTTACGAAAGAATGTTAAATGCGGGAATAAAAAAATATGAATGGGCGTTTTATCAGGTATCGCTGCTTGGAGATATGATTGTTCTATGTTAATAATTCATCAAGAATATTTAAAGAAAAAATATGATATGAAATCACCAATAATTGGAATACCACGTCTGAAAAATATTCCAAATTCAGAAATTGAAATTAATTCAAAGGATTTTCCATCGAATGAAGAATTCTTATTTTGTATTGCAATTCAGAATATTTATGATCCATATTCGCTTCCATTTGTAAACATTCGAGAGAATTGGGATTTATGTTGTAAAGTTAGTGAGGGAGGTGGTGTTTTATTTACTTTTAATTGTGCAACAATTCCAGGTGGGTATTCACTTGGGTCAAAAGGTTTTCAATTTCCTACATATAATTTCGATGTTGATAGTTTTATAGGTAAATGTAAGCAATACCAATTATGACCTATGTTTAATTGGAATTTTGATAACTTAATTTCACATTCTTAAAAATATTAATATGTTACATCAATTATTTATTAACAGTTTAATCTCAAGTTGTATTTTCATTATTATTGCTATCAGTTTCTCAATAATCTACTCAACCACCCGTTTTCTCCATTTCGCCCACGCAGTAGTCTTCACCTCAGGAGCATATTTCACTTTTCTTTTCCATAAATTATTTGGTTTTTCAATTTATTTTTCACTCCCTTTAGCAATTATCTTTTCCTTACTTTTAGGTTGTTTAATTGAAAAATCCATTTACAAACAATTAAGAAAAAAACAAGCTTCTTCAATAATCTTCCTTTTATCATCTCTCGGAATTTACATTTTATTACAAAACCTGATTTCAATGCTTTTTGGAGATGATACTAAATCCATCCGTTCAGGTGTTGTAAAAGAAGGGATAAACATTTTCGGTGCAAGAATAACACCAATTCAAATTACAATAATTATCACTTCCATCATATTAACAATCCTTGTAATCCTTTTCCTTAAAAAAACCAAAATCGGTAAAGCAATGCAGGCAGTAGCAAACGACTCAGAGTTGGCAAATATTTCCGGTATAAACAGTGATAGAGTAATTTTATCTGCTTTTGCTATTGGTTCGGGTCTGGCAGGTCTGGCAGGAATTCTGGTTGCTCTGGATGTGGATATGACACCAACTATGGGAATGAATGCTTTAATGATGGGAGTGGTGGCTGTAATTATCGGAGGAGTTAACAGTATCCCTGGAATTGTTTGTGGTGCTTTGCTTCTTGGTTTTGCTCAAAATTTTGGTGTTTGGTATATCAGTTCACAGTGGCAGAATGCAATTGCGTTTGGGATACTTTTAATATTTCTTCTTTTCTGTCCGCAGGGCTTCTTCGGGAAGAAGGTGAGGAAGGTAAGTATCTAACCACGAATTAACACGAATATTCACTAATAATTTTACCGTAGAGTTCATAGAGAGCGCAGAGATTAAAAAATATTCAACCACCGAGAACACCGAATGCACCGAGTTATTTGATAGTTTTCCTTATTGTTCCTTCTGCCTTATAGGAGAAGGGCTGGTTCACCCTGTGAAATAACATATTCGCTGTTCCTGCTCCGCAGGATTTCACAGGGTAAAATTCAGCTTGCTGAGTATTTCGACGGGGGGTTGAGGTAGATTTTCCTTGACTTTAAAATTACTGTTCGGAAAATCGCTCTGTTCGGTCAGACCGAACATTAAAAAATAGCGATCGTTTTCAGGGAGTAGAAATTGTTAGAAAAAGATATTATTAATATATGTATTGGAATACTCCATAAGTATTCTCCTTTACAAAAAATAACTTACCAAGAAAACAAATTCAATAAGAATAGAAAAAATGATGGCTATTTGAAACTTAAAGCAGATTCAGGCTTTACTCAATTTGTAGTAGAAGTTAAACGAATTCTTAAAAGACCATTACCCTTAAATCTGTTTTTTGAAAACATTTCCAGAGATAAAATTCCTTTAATTATGGCTGAATATATAAACTCTTCAATAGCAAGTGAACTAATTAAAAAAAGAATTAATTTTATTGATTGCCAGGGGAATATTTTTATCAACATTCCGAACAAAATTTATATTGAAGTGAAAGGAAAAAAACAGGAAAAACAAAAAGAAAAACAATCCACAATTCTATTCAATCCAAAAGGGATGCAACTTCTAAGTATCTTATTAAATGATGAAAGCTTGTTAAATAATTCTCTCCGGAATCTTCAAAAGATGTCAGGTATTTCTCTGGAACGAACTTCAAAAGTAATAAAAGAACTGAAAGAAAACGGGTATATCTGGGAAACAAAAAAGAACTATTTTAAATTTAGAAATAAGAAAGTAATTTTTGAAAGATGGATAGAGAATTATGGAGAGCGGTTACGACCAAAACTTTTAATTGGAACTTACCGTATTTCTTCAAAAACAAGTTTTCAAAAAATAGCTCAAATTCTAAAAAATAAAAACTTGAGTTTTGCTTATGGGGGAGAAACAGGAGCAGAAATTCTTTCAAATTATTTTCAAGCAGGCTGCATTGATCTATTTATTCCGGAAGAGCAATCGATAAATGTAATCGAACATCTGAAATTAGCTCCGGCAAAAGAATATAATATTCGACTTTTTAATTTATATTCAGAAGAAATAATATTTCCGGATAAATCAATTAATATTCCGACTGTTATACCAATTTTGGTCTATGCTGAACTCCTCTATCAAGAAAATGATAGAGCAACTGAAGCAGCAGATATTATCTTTAATAAATACATAAAAAAATATTAAGATGAAATTAGCACCCGGTTTAATATCAATTTTGAAGATACTTGATAAGTATTTCCAAAAAAAAGGAATTAGTTATGCATTAATTGGAGCGCAGGTTCCTCGAATTCTAATTGATCTCCCGATATTATCAGAACATCGACCAACTAAAGATATCGATATTGCCATTAAATCATATTCCTGGAACGATTTCGAGCAAATAAAGAAAGAACTTATAAATCTAGGATTTAAAGAAGACCATTACGAACTGAGATTTTTTTACCAAGATACTATCATAGATATTATTCCTTATTTGGAAAATGAAATTACAAATGGTCTTCTTAAATTACCCGGATCAGAAAATACTTTGAATGTTTATGGATTTGATCGTCTTCTAAAAAACTCGATAAGAAAAGAAATTCAACCCGGTTTAAAGATTTCGATAGTTCCTTTACATCTTTTGATCTTTACGAAAATTTTAGCTTTTTTAGATCGCGGTATCAACCATAATGTATTGAAAGATATTGAAGATATGATCTTCATTTTTCAAAATTACGAAACATTGGAAATAAGTGAAAGAAGATTTGACGCAACTATTTCTTTGGATATAAATTATGAAGATCGAGGAGCATTTTTAATCGGATATGATCTGAAACATTATCTAAAAGATAAGGAACAGGAATTTGTGGTTTCATTTCTCGAGCATTTCCATGATGAATATTCACCTTTTATTCAGAGGTTAACTCATTATGATTCTGATAAAAGTAAAGAAATTTTGAGTTTGTTCGAGTCTTTCAGGAAAGGATTTGAATTATGACATATCTTCTTCATATTTTAATTTTCATTGGGATTTATATCATTTTATCAATCTCCCTAAATCTACTTGCTGGATATACCGGAATTCTCTCAATTGGTCACGCAGCTTTTTATGGAATCGGCGCTTATGTTGCAGCATTAATGGCTCTCAAATTAAGTAGTCCTTTTTTACTTAATATCTTTTTAGCAGTTTTAGGTTCAGCAATTATCGGCGCTTTTGTTGGAATACCTTCTCTGCGAATAAAAGATGATTATTTTATTATTGCTACATTTGCATTTCAAATAATCACATTCAGTATTTTAAATAATTTGGTTTCATTCACGGGTGGTCCGATGGGACTTCCGGGAATTCCTCAACCTGTAATTTTGGGAATAAGAGTTACTTCTCATATCGGTTTTCTAATCCTTATTTTAATACTTTGTGCTATTACTTTTCTTATTTCTCA
>JACNFI010000027.1 GCA_014384665.1 Candidatus Cloacimonadota bacterium | reverse complement strand
TTATGAAGGTGTTTTCTGCACTCAATCTGGTAATATTGGAAGCTGGCAGTCCACTTCTTTACTCATAGAACTGAATGTTTTAGTTGATGATGAAATTAGCTTCTGGAAAAAAGTTTCATGTGAAGATGATCCATATAGTGATAATTATGATTACATTGCATTTTTTATTGATGGGGTAGAACAAGACAGGTGGGATGGTGAAATTGACTGGAGTGAGGAGAATTATTCTGTTGCTTCTGGTAATCACATATTCAAATGGAAGTATTTAAAGGATGGTTATGTAAGCAGCGGTTCTGACTGTGCCTGGATTGATTATATCATTTTTCCACCAAATGACGAACTGTTTGGTGTGGAAGATGAACAAGGACATCAAATAGAATTTGGACTTTTCCAGAATTATCCCAATCCATTTTGCGCTTCAACCACTATATCTTTTTTAGCCACAGATTTACACAGATTATCCCCATTAGATAGCGAGCATCTAACGGGGCAAGCACAGATAAAGATTTATAATGTAAAAGGTCAGCTTATAAAAACTCTAACAGCAATCCCGTTAGAGAATTTTTCCTTAACGGGACAAATGACCAATGACAAATGCCTAATGACCAATATAGTTTGGGATGGAAAAGATGAAGATGATAAACCTGTAAGTTCAGGTATTTATTTCTACAATTTAAGAATCGATTGGAAAAGTATCGATACGAAGAAGTGTTTGTTGTTGAAGTAAAATCTGGAGGAAAAATGAAAAAATTTTATATTTCATTTCTCTTGGTATTTTTAACTTTTTTATCATTATCTTCCCAAACAAATGTACCTGAAGGAGATGTTTACGGAACATGGACTCAAGAAGGTTCACCTTATTTAATTCAAGGTGAAATTAATATTCCCAATAATGAAACATTAACAATTGATCCCGGAGTGTTAGTAGAATTTCAGGATTACTATAAATTAAATGTTCAAGGACAAATTTTAGCAATAGGAACTGAAAATGATTCTATCTATTTCACTGTTGATGACACAACCGGTTTTAGTGATTTTACAACAATGGACGGTGGGTGGCATGGAATTAGATTTAATGAAACACCTGCAGAAAATGATTCCTCAAAAATTATATTTTGCAATATTCAATATGGTAAAGCACAAGGTGGATCTTACAATCAAGATGGTGCGGCATTTTATATCAGGAACTTTTCAAAAGTTTTAGTTTCAAATTGTCTCGTAAAAAATTGTATAGTTGAAGAAAGTGGTGGAGCTATATTGTGTTTATATTCTGACCCTATTATTATTGAGAACAAATTTGCTTTAAATAAAAATGCAATTTATTGTTATAGTTCTAATCCTGAAATCATTAATAATATAATTGAATCAAATTCAAGATATGGGATTTATTGTCTTCACTATTCTTCTCAAGTATGCAATCCATTTATTTCTAATAATTTAATTCAATATAATAAAACTGGTATTGTATGTGCAAACGGGACTAGTCCTACCATAATCAATAATGTTATCCAATACAATTCAAATAGTAATTCAGATGGTGGGGGAATCAGAACTACTTTTCATAGTCATTCGATTATATTAAACAATATTATAAAAGGCAATATTGCTGAAAGTGGTGGAGGTATTTCGTGCTATTCATCTGATCCAATTATCGTTAATAATTTGATGATTAATAATGAAGCAATTAATGGTGGAGCTATCTATTGCTATCTTATCAGTGTGCCTGAAATAATAAACAATACGATTTGCGATAATATTGCTGAATTTGGAGGTGCATGTTATATTGATTTTCTGACAGAGCCTAAATTTATTAATTCAATATTATGGAATAATTCTGCTTCAGAATGTGGAAATCAGATATATATTGATTATTCATATCCTTCAAATACTTCTTTTTATTATTGTAATATCGAAGGTGGTGTAGAAGCATTTGGTCTTCCCGGCGGAGCTTCTTTTTCAGGATTCTATGATTATAATATAAATACTGATCCTTTATTTATGGATGAAGGTGATTTTCCCTATTCTTTATCTGGATTGTCTCCCTGCATTGTTGCCGGTGATCCTGATACTACAAATCTACATTTACCGGATATTGATCTTGCATGTAATCAAAGAGTTGCAAATGGAAGAATCGATATTGGTGCTTATGAATATCCTCAACATCCGGATTTTGTTTTAACTCCCATATTTAATCCTCAACCGGGATTATACCAAGAAACGATAGAATTAGTAATCAATACTCTTACAGATGGAGCTTCCATATATTACACAGTTGATGGTTCTGAACCAACTATATATTCTTTTTTATATATAGAGCCTATAGAGATTTCTGAATCAGTTATGATCAGAGCAAGAGGATTCCATGATGACTTAGAACCGAGTCCTATTGTTACTGGTAATTATTATATTGATGAATATAATATAATTGTAGATGTAAATGGTTCTGGAGATTATATCACAATCCATGAAGCAATAGAAGCTGCAAATGATGAAGCTACAATAATAGTTAGAGATGGTATCTACACTGGATTATCAAATATTAATCTTACCTGGAATGGAAATTATAAACATCTAACAGTTAAATCTGAAAATGGACCTGAGAATTGTATTATTGATTGTAATCAAAGTGGTAGAGCTTTCAATTTTGATGAGACTGGTCAAGATCCAACCGATATAATAGATAGTTTTAAAATAATTAATGGTCATACATTCGATGGAACAGGAGCCGGTATTTTATGTAACGAAACTTCTCCGACAATCATTAATAATATCATTTCAAATAGTTATTCAGGTAATCCAGGAGGAGGAATCGCATTAATAAACTCAAGCTCGTTGGTTAAGAAAAACATTATATCTTATAACCATGCTTCAAGTTTTTTTAATATTGGAACTGCATCCGGGGGAGGAATATATATTTCAGGTGGAACTCCTGAAATTGTTGATAATATTATTCAAGGAAATATTACTGAAAACACAGATATTGAAGGATGGGCGACGGGAGGTGGTATTGCCATATTTGATTCGGATGCATTAATTAAAAATAATATAATCTTAGATAACAGCAGTATAACTTACTCAGGAATTGGAGGTTCATGTATTTATTATATAGATTTTTATAATGAGCATCTAACAATTATTGAAAACAATACAGTTTGCTCTAACGCAGGAAATGGAATATATGTTCGCCGTAATGTTATTGTTAGAAATAATATTATAAGTCAAAATCAGGGAAATGGCATATCAGCAAATTCATATTATAATGATAATACTGAAATCTATAATAATAATGTCTGGGGTAACGATGAGAACTTTTTAAATTGTCCAGAAGGAGTAGGAGATACATCTTGGGGAATTAATAATAATGGAACTCCATGTGATATGTTTTACAATATTTCAGAAGATCCTCTTTTTATTTATATTACAGAAGGTGATTATTTCTTATCTCAAATAGAAGCCGGTCAAGATGAACAAAGTCCATGTGTTAATGCAGGATCCGGAAATGTTAATGAATTTAATCTACAAACTTATACTACCCGTACAGACTTTTACTCCGATATCGAATTAGTTGATATTGGTTATCATTATCCTGATGGAATTGTTATAACTTCAAATGATAATGAATATTCTCATCATCCCTTAAAATTTCAGCTTTCTAATTACCCCAATCCCTTCAACTCAATAACCAATATTACTTTTCAAATAAACACCGAAAACACTGAAAAAACCGAAATAAATATCTATAACATCAAAGGACAAAAGATTCGAAAATTGTCAGTCGACAATCGTCAATCTTTAGTTTTCTGGGATGGAAGAGATAATAACAACAAACCAGTAAGTTCAGGTATCTATTTCTTTCAATTAAAATTAGGTAATAAAGTAGTTGACACTAAAAGATGTTTGTTATTAAAATAAAAAAAATAAATGAAGAGGAGAAAAAATGTTGAAATCAAGTATTATTCCTGATTCATCAGGAAAACTAACAGTAATTATAACAATCTTGTTGTTTTCAGCAACAACATTATTTAGCCAAATTCAATGGCAAGAAGATGGAATCCCAATTCGTCAAGGTGTAAATATTGAATGGTCAAGAGCAGCAGCGAAACTTGGCGATGGATGTGTAGTATATGTCTGGTCTGATACGCGAAGAGGTGACCGCGATGTGTGGGCTCAAAAGGTTGGTATTGATGGAACTCTTTTATGGGGCGCAGAAGCTATTTTGGTTAATGGAGAAATGAACAGACAGGAAGACCCTGTTGTGATTAATACAAACGATGATGGGGTTGTTATAGCATGGGTTGATTTCAGAAATGAAGATGCTGGTGATATCTATGCACAAAAATTGGACTCTGATGGAAATCTGCTCTGGAATCCTGCTGGTGTGCCACTTTGTTTAGAACCTGATATACAGATTTCTTTAAATATAGTAAATGATAATAATTATGGGGCGTATGTTATATGGTTAGATTATCGCAATCCGGGAGGTGTTGATATTTATGGAAGTCATATTGATTCTTCTGGAATTATTGCAACAGGATGGAATGAGAATGGAAATCCAATCGCAGCAGAGAGCGGTGCTCAGGAGGGTCATACTTTCTGGAAAGATGGTCAAGGTGGAGCTATTCTTGCCTGGCATGACACTCGTGATGCAGATAATGAAAATCTCTATATGCAAAGAATTTCCTCTGATGGAACATTATTATGGAACCCTGGAGGGAATGTGCTATGTGATGCACCGGGTAAACAAAGTGATGTTAAAATCGCTCCAGATGGAATTGGCTCATTTATCTTTGTCTGGCGTGATAGAAGATTTGATGAAGCTGGAGATATTTTTGCACAAAGAGTAGATATAAATGGAAATTTACAATGGTCCCCTGATGTTGAAGTTTATACTGGATATGGTGCCCAAAGAAATCCAAGAATAACCGAATCTTCTGATAATGGGGCTATTGCAGCTTGGGAAGATAGTCGGAATGAACCTGACCCTATGTATTTTGATATTTATGCTCAAAAATTAGATATAAATGGTAACTTATCCTGGGAACATGAATCCCTCCCGGTTTGTACAGCACTATACCATCAATTGGCTCCACGACTTACAAGTAATAATTCTGGCGGGGCTTACATTATTTGGGACGATGGCAGAGCAGGAGGACACCCCAATGAAGATATCTATATGCAGAATGTAGATGCGAGTGGTGGCATTCTCTGGGAAGTTAATGGAAAAGTGATTTGTGATGAGGTTGGAGAGCAGGCATCCCCTCTTTTAAGAGGGCACAGTAGTGGTAAAGTATATGCTGTTTGGAGTGATAAATTTGGCGATATAGAATCTAATAATATTTCTATGCAAATATTAGATAGTGCTGGTAATATCTTCTTGGAGGAGAATGGTAAAATTATATATTCCGGTTTGTGTGGTGATGCAACAAACTATCATATATTTGAAAATGGAGATAACTATATTATTATTTGGGAAGATAGACGCAGTGGCAATACTCAAATTTTTATGCAAGTATTACATAATGATGGGACAGTAGGATTAGAAGAAAATGGGCAACCTATTACACAAGATACTGGTTTTAATCAAGAAGAGATAGATGCTGTTATATTCCCAGGTATAAATCAAGTAGCTGTAGTTTGGAAAGAGAATAGATTGAGTGGTTTTAATCTAATTTATGCACAGTCGGTAGATACTGATTGTAACTTTCTCTGGTCTGATAGTGGACTTGCTGTGGGGTATGATATTGTAGAATTAGGAGAAGAAAAAGACCCAAAGATTTCATTTGAGTTTGTGAATAACCGTTCTTATAATTGTTATATTGGATGGTCTGACTGTAGAAATTATATGAACCCTGGAATTTTCGGACAGAAAACCCAAGTGCAAGATGGTCAACTTTTATGGGCAGAGGAAGGCAAGGAAATTGTAAATATTACTGGCGAAGACGAGCTCACAGATTTAGTAGAGAGATTCTATATTTGGGAGACTCTTTGTCCTTGGAATATCTATGTTAAATTAGTTGATGAAGACGGTAATACTGCAAATGGATGGTCAGATAATGGTCTTACTGTTTGTGATGCGATAAGAAATCAGAGAAATGCAAAAGGACTAATAATTCCACAAGGACTATTAATTGTATGGGAAGATATGCGTGATATTTTAACTATAAAAGATATTTATGGGCAAATTGTAACCTATGATGGAGATATACTCTGGGAAGAAAATGGCGTTCCCTTAGTAAGCTTAGAAAATGACCAGTTTAAACCTGTATTTATTTATGATAATGCAATTTATTTAGCATGGTTAGATTTTCGCTCAGGAATAGATTGGCAGATTTATATGCAAAAATATAATGATAATGGAGAGCAATCTTGGCAAGAAAATGGAATAGAAATTGCTGAAAAAGCAAGTGAATCTGCACCTTCAATTGCTGCAATTGGAGATACTATATTAGTAACCTGGGAAGATTGTAGAGTAGATACAATTACAGATATCTATGCTCAAAAATTAAATTCAGATGGAGAAATACAATGGGCTGAAGACCTTTTGGTTTGTGGTGCTATAAAATGCCAATCCGGACCCTTAACTGTTACAGGCGATGATAACTCTGCTATCATAATTTGGAAGGATACTCGTTCAAGTGGAAAACAAGATATCTATAATATCTATGCCCAAAAAATACAGATTTCTGACCACGGAATTGATGATGAGCACACATCTGATAATAATATTAAATTATACCAGAATTATCCCAATCCGTTTAGCACTTCCACCACAATATCATTTAATTTAGCCACCAGTCTTCGCTATGCTACGCCCCGGCTGGCAGAGAACGCACGAATAAGAATTTATAATATAAAAGGGGAATTTGTCAGACAATTTTCAATAGTCAATAGTCAATCTTCAATCCTCTGGGATGGAAAAGATGAAGCTGGAAAGAAATTATCAAATGGAATCTACTTCTATAAATTGTATTCAGATAATTTTAAATCTGAAATAAGAAAGATGGTTTTATTAAAGTAGGAAAAGAAGATTTAGTATCTTATCAATAATATTCGTGCCTGCCCTGTTAAATTTATTTTCTATTTAACTGGGGTAATTTTTGGCAAGAAATTTTTATTCTGCCTTGAGACTCTTTTATAAAGGCTATTTAAATGACTAATTATTCACCCCGTTGGATAGAAAAACTTATCCAACGGGGCAAGAATTTCTAATTTCTAATAAAAATTCAAATATCAAATATCAAATTTACCCCGTTAGATAGTTTTACCAGAGTAGATAGTAAAAATCTAATAAGATAAATATCTAACGGGGTGAACAAATATAAAAGGATTAGTCTTCGGAGATTTTGTTTTTGCACGATTTGACATTTAGGCTTTGTCATTTTATTTGACATTAGGAATTTG
>JACNFI010000026.1 GCA_014384665.1 Candidatus Cloacimonadota bacterium | reverse complement strand
AGAGATTTAGGTGTAGGAATAAAATCCTGATGTATCAGTAGATTGTACTCGCAGAAAATAAACTAAAATAACGATTAGAATAATTATCCATTTGGATTTTTGTTTCATTCTGATTTATCTTCATTTTTTTCTAATAAAATAATCATATATTAAAATAAACTTGTTTTAATCTATGAATTCTCCTTAAGGTTATTTAATCCGTAGTTTCTTCTACTTTTATCTTTTGATAGGTTAATAACATATAAGGAGCAGGCTCTAAATTAGATTTCACATCCCACTTATAGCAATCCATACTTTTTATTTTTTCGACTTTGGCATTTGAATTATGCTTTAATACAGTTGCATTAGTCAAAATCTCAAATTCACCATCTATTTTCAATTGCATCTGTTCCATCTGGGCTAAAGATTCTTTATCTAATTGAAATCCGGAAATTTCTATTGTATCGTTCTTACTATAAACAATTGAAAAGAAACTATATTGTTCGTCAAAGAAGTAAAAAGATTCACCTGCTTCTCCTGTTTTCTCATACAAAACTTCAAATTGTCCTTTGCCAATGTAATTTACTTTTTTAAACTCAGGTTCTTCTTTGAACTCATTTTCTATTTCCTTCATCTCAGCTTCATCCTCTTCAGAAAGAGGTGCTTCAATAGCAGCTGCTCGAGCAAATAAATATGTTAAAATACCATCATAAATAAAAGAATAAGAACCATCATTATTTACTTCAATTTTTATAGTAAATTCTTCAGGAATAAAGCATGAAACTAATATCAAAGTCATTGCAAATACTAATAAATATTTAAAACACAAATTGATATATTTCTTTTCCATTATTCTCCTTTTACTCTGGTCTAAGCTCAGAGGATGGGATGATTTCATATTTACTTGAGCCAGGTGCCTGCCAAAGTAAATAACAGGAAGCATAACCTGTCTTTTCAAATATTTCCAATTTAATATTATGCCATTTATCGCCATCTAAAAATACGGAACCTGTGGTTTTCTCAGGTTCCCAATTAAAGTCATGAACCCATTCATTCAAAACTATCTTACCATCAAACAACAATCTAAATCCAATATCAGTATCTTTGCCAACATAATCGTCATCACCAGGCCATCTCCAACCCCAGGACTGTTTATTTCTACCTTTCCAGAGACCTTCTTTATAACCACCTATGCAGAATTTATAAGTGCCAGATACAGATGTATGAATTTTTCCTGTCCAGCGAACATAAAAATAATCAGCAGTTACATCGGGAGCTGGGATTCTTTCTCCCCAGCGGAAAGCGATTCTTGAGTCAATCTGAACGGTTGTTGGATTAAACTCTGGAACTTTTTCTGGACCTTCTTTATCTTCCCAGGGAGAGAGATTAAAATATTCGCCTTTTAAACCCGGTTCTCCACTTGGTATAAAAGGTTCCTTTTGCTCAGAAATCTGACTCAAAGCAAACGCAAATATGTTCTCCTGGTCTTCGTTCACTTCAATAATTTGAATCAAATCTTCAAATCCAGGTTTGCTAAGATAAATCTCATAATTACCAAGAGTGAGGGAAATTTCTGTATTTGAATAACCATAATCTTGTCTATTAATCAGGATTTTAGCTTCATCAGGAGTTGATGTTATAAATACAGGTATTGGATTGCCCAGTGAAGTATCTACATAAAGATTCAATCTTGATAGCGCATCCTCTGCTTCTGCTAACATTTCTACAAAATCTTTCTTATTAATTGATAATTTATTGTAAGATGCTTCTATTGCCTTCTTCTCGCTTTTTGGACTGACTCCTTTTCCTGAAGCAGAAAAACTACTTACCTTTTCGCCAGTGGATTTTACAACCATGAAAAGGGTTAATTCAGAATTAGCTATAAATTGCTTTCCTTTAAACCCTTCAATTTCTTTTGTGTCAACAACTGAAACATTTCCTTGTAATAGCAATCCTGCTTGATTTGAAACAGTATGACCTGATTTCTCAACTGATTTAGCAATTTTATCTTCAACTTTCGGTAAGGGCTTTCCTTTCTCATCTCTAATAGAAATAGAAAATGAAATTGGAGTTACTTCCGAGATATTATATTGAGCGATTGCTTCTGCATTAATAAGATACTTTTTATATAAAGTTGGTAAACGAGTTAAATTGGGCTTGATTATGACTTTACCATGACCTGGAGTTGTTGAAATAGCAGTTACCCAACTTTCAGCTTGACCATTTTCATTAGTAGTAGTTTTTTCAATTAAAGTTTTATCTTCATATTTAATTGATAAAGGCATTTTGGGAATTGGAATTATCTCATAAGCACCTGGATCCTTGTAGGTTGCAGTAAAAACAATCGGATCGGGCAACAGATTTCCTTCTTTTGCTGTTTGATTATTGCCAGAAATAATATTAATTTGAATGCCTGTTAATACCCTACGAATTTCGGATGTTAATCCAGCAAGAGTTACATCTTCTGTAATAATATATGGAATTGGTGATATTGCATCATGGAATGCTTTTTTAGTATAAAAGGGTGTTACTAATTCTTGAGCATCAATATAATTTTCTAATCCAGTAAAAATTTTACCTTCTTTAATTAAACTTCTTCCATCATTTACTAACTTAATTATTCCACCCCACATTTGATCTAATTCTGCTTCTATGCCTGCTGCATAATTACTTTTATCCAAAACAGCAAATACATAAAATTTGTTACCAACCTTCTCATGATTAACAATTCCAATACCTTGAACTATCTCATTAACAGTTAAATTAATTGAAGATTGAAACAAATCAATATATGAAACACGATCATCTACTTCTAATTCTTGCGTAAAGGATTCAACCTGAGACTCAATTGTAATATTAATTTGTGAAGCTATTTGTGCTGAAGCTTTTGATTGTGCTTCTTCATAACTTGCACCTTCACCAACACCAATAAAATATAATTCAGCAGGATAATTGGAAAGTTCACCTTTTGTATACCATTTTGGTGCTTTGGCAAAAACTGATACCGCCAGTATTATAAGAACCGATAATAGTATTATTTTTTTCATAATTATCTCCTCATAAAATTGTAAAATATTAGCTATTCATAAACAACTTTTAGCAATATTAATTTACGATTGACATTAATCTTCTTGAGAGTACCTTCCACTCCCTGATCATTAAAAGATGTCTTAAGATAACGATAGACTTTGGAACTTTTATCATATTTTTCTGGGTCACACCAGAGTAAATAATCAATAGTTTGACTGGTCACAATATTTTCTTTTGACTTTTTTGCAACTTCATCTACAGCATCCATAAATGCAAATTGAATATCTTCTGCCTCATCTTCATCAAAATCAGTAGAAATACTGACAATTAGTTTATACTGTATCCCTCTTTTAAGATCATCTTTCCAATAATTCATAATTCGTGATAGCACATTATTGATTGCATCACTCATTGCTTCTTCAATAGAGACCATAATCTCACCCTGTCTTGCTTGACTATAACCTGTTTCAGCTCCAAGCAGTCGAGCAGTTGTAGTTTCAAAGGCTCGGACATTCATAGAGTATTTCTCAGTTCCATATCCTGTACTTTCAACAGCTCCACTGAAAGTGATATAAACATCACTACCAATAGAAAGAGCCAATTGATATGCATAATCTTCTTCCTGGTCTCCGAGCATTTGCTGAGCTGCGGTTAATTCATCTAAATTGGCTTGCTGCTCCGGAACAATGACATCGTATTTCCTTGCAGTCAGGTAGCTTTCAACAACTGCAGCAGCATGTTTGACTTTAACATTATCCTGCAGAAGTTCAATGGGATTTTCTCCTTTTTTTGTTTCAGGAATGACCAGAATAAAAGGATTGCCAATAATATCTACAAGGTCTGCTTTGGCTACAAATATTTCTTGTGATACCAGGTCATTTGTTATTATTTCCTTATTAACCTTAAATCGTTTGGTGACCTTAATTCCTCTGCCATCATCGATTTTCACTTTTTTTAAAATTTGAGTTTCTTCCCAGGAAATATATCTACTGACATTTGACATATCAAAAAAGAAAGAGGTATTTTTCTCAAATTTTGCTCTTTCTTCAGGTGTACTTATTAAAGGATCGGTTCCACCAAGAAGAATAAAATAAACAGCGGTTTTCTTTGCATCCTTAATTGCCATGGTAACGCCATTCTTCTTGACATCCTTTTGAGCCTTCTTTTTCTTCTTCTCAGGTGATTTGTAAAGTCCTGTTGCTTCAATCAACACTTCAGAAGAGGAAACTGTTTCGATAAATGTAGCTTGTTTGGATTCCGGATATTGTGCAAACAAATCTGTTGAAAGAAAGCACACAAGAATAAGACATATTAGTTTTAGGTAAGTTTTCATGTTATCTCCTTATTATAAAAAAGACCAGAAGAGTAATCTCTCTGATCTTTGAAAGTTTTTAATGTTTCTTTAACGGATCTAAAAATCCAAATAAATTAAATGGTAATGCACCAAGAGAATAATTAATTCCTGCACTAAATTTAAGTCCACCAAGATTCAGATCAGGATATAGTTCTTCAACATCATCAGAGCCTGAAATGGAAAAGACTTCATCATCATCATATTCAAGAGTTACATCAAATGGTGCAAAACCGAGTTTATAGTTTGCGCCAAAATTAAAACTTAAATCTGGATTTATTAGATATTCAAAATCAGTACCAAACTTAACTCCAAGAGCACTAACAGAATATTTATACTTTTCGTCTGACCATTTCCCTGATAAGTCAAACATATCAATCCCCCCAGCAGCGCTGATTCCAAGATTCGCTCTACTAAACCATAATTTTTTAGTAAATCCTAAATATACATCAAAAACATATGCAGTTCCTTTTGTATCATCATTAAATTCAGCAAGGCCTAATCCAATACCAATATCAAAATCTAAGAATGTTTGACTTGATCCAATAATTGGTGCAATGTTATAAGCAAAAGTAAGATTCGCTTCCGCTGCGTCTGTAAGATCCTCTTTAAGAATATTTAATGAATCTCCTGCATCTTCAATATAATGATATGTATCTTCTTTTGGAACATTGATTCCTGTAATATAACCTGCTTTAATTTGCAAATCTATACCCAATCTTGGATGCTCCATAACTACACCACCAATGTCCTGTCTTCCACCAAGCAATTGAACAGCAATTGTGTAATTTGTTGGGTCTTCAATATTTTTACCTGTTTTAATTACACGAACGAATCCAACGCTCTTTGCAATCTCATTTCCTTCTTTATCTTCTTCGAATTCCATAAGATTGAAACCATCATCCAGGTGCACTCCTTCAAGAAATCCCAGTGGGAAAGAGTATTTTCTGCCAATAACCTCAACGACTTGAGCCTGCAGTTTAAAAGCATTAATCTCTTTGGTCTTTACACCAAGGTTTTTTGCCCATACAAGGACTGCATCATACTGAGCGTATTGGTCCTCGGTTGTTTCAAATACTTCCTTACCAAACTGAAACTTCCTGCTGCTTTTTGCTCCAATTGTTGCAGAACCAATTCCTTTAGTTTTTACACCAAGCACTTTCTTAACTGAAGCATTACCATCTTTATCTACTTTGACTTGATACCACAAAAGACCTCCATCAATATTTACAGATATAGTCTTTTCCTTAACCTTTTTTTTCATAGAAGTTATATAGGGCAGGTAAATATATGCTGAGTTCATTAATGCTTCTAATTCTTTAACAGTTAAACCTATAGATTTTGCCTTTGTTGCTGCAAAGGTTTTCCATGCAGTCTCATCCTTAAGAGCTAATCCTCTATTTTTCTTCACATCAGGTGAGTTAAGAATACTAACTATTTCCTTCACGACTGTATTTTCAAGAATCTTTCCAATCTTATTAGGAGTAATTTCAGTTAAAGCTTTAGATTGTTCACGAAAACTGGTCAGCAAATTCTCCGGTAATACATTATAGTCAAATCTTTCCACCTCAATGTAATGCTCAACCATTATGTCAAAAAACTCATAATCGAATTTAACATCCTGCAAAGCACCCGGTTTGATCCAGACAGTCTCTACTGAACTGATAGATTTTCTTTGATATTTACCCTGTTGGGCAAAAAGAGTTGTAATTGATAGTAAAACAAAAATTATATATAGAATAAACTTTTTCATTTCTCCTCCAAATAAATTATTTTAATAATATAATTATTTAGTAAAAATAAACAAAATTCTGTCAAGAAAAACTATTTTTTATTAATTGATAATCCCAAAATATTATTATAAGATTTTGGGGAATTAATAAAGAATGGCTAAATACAAAGATAAAGTCTAAAGAAATAAATCATAATAACATATTATTATTCTAATACTTTCTAGCAAATTATTTCAAATTTCTTAAGCAAATTTTAAGAGTCTCCAAAAATAAATTGAAAAATTCTTGACAAGTCTTTTTATTTTTTAAAATTTACAACTCGTCTTTTTACATTAAATAACGAAAGGAGTAAACCATGAGAAAGACAGTAAGTGCAGTTGTAATATTAAGTCTAATTGCATTCGCATTTGGTTGTGCGTCAACGGGCAAGCCAGGTGGTCCTAAGAAAGTATGGTATCCTGATTGGTATGGCTTACAATCAGAAGCAGGTGATTATGTATATGCTTATGGAGAAGCCAAGAAAATGAATAATGTGACAGCTTTTGAATCTGCAAAAGCAATGGCTTTTAATGAGGCAGCTCAATATGTAGAAAATTATGTAAAAGCAATGACCAAAGATTTTTTAAAAGAAGCTGGAACTGAAAATACTCAAGTTCTTCAATTAACTGAAAGAACTGTGAAATTGGTTTCAAAAACTAAGTTTTCTGGAGTTACAGTATCAAAAAGAGAAACAGTCCAGGAAGAGGGCAGGTTTAGATCATTCGTCAGATTGAGTATTCCCGGTAAAGAGGTAAAGAATACACTCCTCAATACTATTAAGAATGAGGAAGCCTTATACAATGAATTTAAGGCATCACAATCATTTAAAGAGCTTGAAAAAGAAACGGAAAAATATAACGAATAAGAAGTTGGGGTAGTAGATTAATATATTTTGAATATTGATTCTTGTTCATCCTCTTCAGAGGTGGAAATCTTTTAATTAAAGAAAGCAGGTAAAGTCTTTGTGATTTTGCCTGCTTATTCTTTTATTCTCTCAAAAAAACATATTCTCACTTTTGTAATATAAGTTTGAACTCTTTACCAAGCCCCAGCTTGGTAAAGAAAGACTATGAAAAAAATAAACATATTTTTATGTTCTCTACTTATTATTATGTTTCAATGCTCCAAAGTCAATAAATATCAAGAATTGCAATCCATTGTGAAAAGCGATAATTCGAAAAGTCATGAATCTTCAATAGTTACAGATGACAAGATTTATTTTCCTAAATGGTTTTTACAAATGCCTTATGAACAAGATGTATATTTTGCAATAG
>JACNFI010000025.1 GCA_014384665.1 Candidatus Cloacimonadota bacterium | reverse complement strand
TTCGCTTGCCCCGTTAGATAGAATCACATCCCGAGAAATCGGGACAGGACAAAAGTATCTAACGGGGTGTCCCCAATTTAATTGGGGATCGCGGGTTTTTATAGTGAACTCATGAATTATAATTAAAAGGAGATAGTATGAAAAAGAGAATATTTCTTATTTTGACATTTGTCTTTATAATTGTAATAAAATCTTTTACTGACCCCCCACCCGAAACTTTTGATTTGCGTGATGTTAATGGTGAGAATTATGTTACATCAGTTAAGAGTCAGCAGGGAGGCACCTGCTGGACACATGGTGCTATGGCTGCCATAGAAGGTAATTTAATGATGACTGGTGTATGGACCGCTGCTGGTGAAATCGGTGAACCAGATTTAGCAGAATACCATCTTGATTGGTGGAATGGGTTCAATCAACACAATAATGATGATACCGAGCCACCCACTGGTGGAGGTCTTACCGTACATGAAGGTGGTGACTATATGGTTACTTCAGCATATCTGAGTCGGGGGGAAGGAGCGGTCAGGGATATTGACGGGCAATCCTATAGTACTCCTCCATTGAGATTTGCTCCCAGTTATCACTATTACTATGTGCCAAACATTGAGTGGTTTGTAGCAGGCTCCGTTCTGAGTAATATCAATACTATCAAGAATAAAATAATGGAACAAGGTGTGATTGGAACTTGTATGTGCTATAACAATGCATTTATTAATTGGGAATATATTCATTATCAACCACCAACCAGTCCTTTAGACCCAAATCATGCTATTGCTATTGTTGGCTGGGATGATAACAAAGTTACACAGGCACCAAATCCTGGAGCGTGGCTCTGCAAGAATAGTTGGGGAACAGGTTGGGGTCTTGATGGATATTTCTGGATTTCTTATTATGACAAGCATTGTTGCCAACATCCTGAAATGGGTGCAATTTCTTTCCAGGATGTAGAACCTCTTAACTACGACTATATATATTATCATGATTATCATGGATGGCGTGATACGAAAACAGATTGTAATGAAGCATTTAATAAATTTATAGCTGCGGGTGACGAATTACTGGAAACTATATCCTTCTTCACTGCTGTTGATAGCATAAATTATACAGTGAAAATATACGACCGTTTTGAAAATGGTTTATTGTTAGATGAACTTGCTACAAAAACGGGCGATATTGAATATACAGGACTTCACACCATAGAGTTGGAAACTTCAATAGAACTGACGCAAGGTGACACTTTTTATGTTTATCTTGAACTATCTGAAGGAGGACAGCCGTATGATAGAACTTCAGATGTCCCTGTGTTGCTCGGAGCTCAATATAGAACTATCGTTGAATCCTCTGCTGAGCCAGACCAAAGCTACTATCTCAGTGGTTCAACATGGCTGGATTTCTATGACTACGAATTTGAAGACCCATCATGGAATGGCACAGGAAACTTCTGCATTAAAGCCTTAACTGTTGAAAGAGGACTTAAAGTCAGACCAATTGATAATTTAAAATCCGAGGGACCCGTAGGAGGTCCTTTCTCTCCATTATCCAAGATTTATACTATGGAAAACAGAGATAATCATACAATCAACTATGAAGTAACATACGACCTGACAGCAGACTGGTTGACTATTTCCGGGGATATTTTTGGTGTTTTGCAACCTGATGAAGTAGCAGAAGTGACTGTTGAAATCAATAGTAATGCTGAGGAATTAACCGAAGGGCTACATTCTACCACAGTTTACTTCACTAACCTTACAGACCATTTAGGCGATACTTCTCGTGGTGTAACATTAGCTGTCGGAGAACCTACTCTACGATACGAATGGAATCTTGATGAAAATCCTGAGTGGGTAACTGAAGCAGATTGGGCTTTTGGTCAGCCAACTGGTGGTGGTGGCCAGCATGGAGGACCAGACCCAACAAGTGGCTTTACAGGAGATTATGTATATGGATACAATCTTTATGGTGACTATCCAAATAACCTTTCAGAAAAACATCTGACCACTACTTCCATAGATTGTTCAGAACTATTCAATGTGCATCTGAAGTTCTGGCGCTGGCTTGGAGTTGAGCAACCAGCTTATGACCATGCTTATGTGCGGGTTAGCAATGACGGAACTAACTGGTTTACTGTCTGGCAGAATGAAACCGAGATTACCGATTTTTATTGGCATCAGATGGATTTAGATATCTCAGAGGTAGCAGACAATCAGCCTACTGTGTATCTGCGCTGGACAATGGGAACAACTGATGTTGGTTGGAGATACTGTGGATGGAATATTGATGATATACAGATTTTTGCTCTTGATGGCATCACTAATCCAATAGAGCTTATTGCTTTCACTGCAGTTTATACAATTAACCCATATGGAAATGAATATGTTTCAATCAACTGGACAACTGCAAGTGAGACAGATGTTGTAGGATTTAATATTCATCGTTCCGAATATGATGATTTTAGTTCAGCCATTCAAATCAATATTAGCATTATTGATGGTCAGGGCACCACAACTGAACCACATGATTACTCGTTTGATGATGAAGAAGCAGATATTAATACTTTATATTATTACTGGCTTGAGGTTATTACTCTTGGTGGACCAAGTGATATCTATGGCTCAATAGTATATGAACCAGGTTTTCAAGATGAATATGATATTTCAGGAAATATTGGTTATTATAGTGATGCTTCTCCTATTCCAGATGCAGTTGTGGAACTTACTGGAGATGGTACTTATTCCACTACTACCAACACAAGTGGAGATTATCTTTTCAATAATATTCCAGGTTGTAATTATGTATCAACACCATCTAAAGCTGATGATCTTGGTGGATTAAGTGGTATGGATGCTTCTCGGATAGCAAGATATGCTGCTGGATTATATTCATTAGATTGTCTTGAAATGATATCAGCAGATGTATCTATGAATGGTTATATTAGTGGGATGGATGCTTCCAGAGTAGCAAGATATATAGCTGGTTTAATTGTCCAGTTAAATACAAGCGATGTTAACTGGGTATTTACACCAGAACCAATTCCTGAGTGTGAAGATTGGCCCCCGATAGTTTATGAGAATACTCGAGAATATACTCCCCTAGAATCAGACTTAACAGATGAGGACTTCATAGGTATAAGACTTGGAGATGTATCAGGTAACTGGTCACCGGATAGTAGAGTAACCCTTTCTTCTGAATCATTTAAAGCAATTGAATTTGAGACAAACATAAACTCTATCCTGAGAATTCCAATAGTAATAGAAAATGTAACAGAAATTGAAGGAATTGATATTGAAATTACATTTAATCCAGAAGTATTAAAATTGAAAGAATTAACTCTTCAGGATGGAATTCTTGATAACAAAGATTATGCAATAGAAACAAACCTTAATGAACCAGGTAAAGGAATAATGGTCAATTATGCACAGAAAGATTTAGTGTCAGGGACAGGAGTAGTTGCATTTATAGAGTTTGATGTAATAGGAATTGAAGGCAGTAGTTCAGAAATATACTTCACCAAGTTTGATGTTAATGAGACAGAAGCATTGGGTGGATTACAGGTAGTGTTAGAAGGAAAAGAAGTAACTACCAAAAGATTAGAAGTGAATATAATTCAACCTATTCCAAATAAATTTGCACTCTATCAAAATTATCCAAATCCCTTTTATTCTAATACAGTTATTAAATATGATTTACCTAAAGATACTCATGTTAATATTCAGATTTATAATATAAGAGGTCAGCTTGTAAAAGAGATTGTAAATGGAGTAGAGTCAGCAGGTAGAAAACAGATTGAATGGAATACTAAAGGATTGAGTTCAGGAATTTATTTCTGTAGATTAAAAGTAGGAGATAAAGTTATTGATACCAAGAAGTGCTTATTTTTGAAATAGGATCGCGGAATCTTGAGTTATCCTAATATATCAAAACAAGTTATGAGCAGGTTAGTAAAAGTATAAATCCATTAAAATTAAGTCATCCAGATTTATCAGGATAAACCAAGTATCTAACAGATTTTGATTGACAAAAAAACCATAAATGAAACTTTTAACAAATATATAAATATATCAAGGTATTAGTGACTTTGCTTGCCCTGTTAAATACGACCTGCCCTGTGTAGTGCGAAGCTACTACATTGGGAAGCTATTTAATCGGGGTGCCTTTGTGACAAAAATAAAATAAGGTGGAAACAATGTTAACTATAAGAATAAATAATAAGGAAATAGAGAAAGAAGTTATTGATATTGCAAAAAATGTGTATAATGGTAATATTGAGAATTGTATTGAAAGTATCATTGAAAAATATGAAGATTTGGAAGATACTATTGATTGCTTAAAATATGAATTGAAAAAAGAAAAAGCCCTATATAATTGGAAAGATGTAATTGATGAAATATAAAATTCAAATTGAGAAAGATGCATTGAATTTCTTGAAGAAAATAAAAGATAGGAAGATTAAAGATAAGATAAAAGATACTATTTCAAAACTTACTTATGAGCCAAGACCGACTAATGTAAAGAAACTAAAAGGACTGAAAAATTATTGGAGAATTAGAATACAAAATTTCAGAATTGTTTATAAGATAATAGATGAAATTCAAACTGTTATTGTAATTAAAATTGGTGATAGAAAAGACATTTATAAAAGATGAATAGAATTTTACATATTTAAGTATTACAGAATAACTTGATAGAATTTACAATATCAAGGGTCAATTGGTTAAAACTCTTGTTGACTCTAATAAACCTACTGGTTATTATACTATTGAGTGGAATGCTAAAGATAGGAGTTCAGGAATTTATTTCTGTAAATTTGAAGCTAATGATAAAGTATTTATAAAAAAGATGGTTATTTTGAGATGATGAAATCTTTGCGAAAGTTTTGACCTTTCGCAAAGTTAAATAATTTGACAAAGAAAAAATAATTTGTCTTTTTTGATTTAAACTGTTTTAATTTAATGTAAATTTTAGCTTTTTGTAAATTATTTTTTAATTGAGTAAATGATATATATAACAGTAAAGAGAGAAAATAGTTTTATTAATTATCTTCATATATTTGCTTAAAGAGGAATTTATACACAGATTGTGTAATAATTTTATCATATGAATAAAAAAAGAAATAATGAAAACTAAAAATGGTAGATATAAGATACTAAATTTGGATAATAAATCTACCATGCAAGTTAATAAAGTAGTTATATGTAATGCAATATTTTTTCATCTGAAGGATTTATGAAACAATATTTTATTGAGAAAATTAGTGATATTAATTATAGAATATCAGTTAATGAAGGAAATGCAAATAGAAGATTATCCAGTGAAGCCTATAAAATATTATTATTACCTGATAGAGTTTTACCAAATAATTTACAATCGAAATTGAAAGTGTTAAAAACAAAAATAAGATTAAAAATAAAAAATACTCCTGATGGATTAATTCCAATAAAAATAGGTAATATACAAAATAGAACAGCAGTAAAATACATAAAAATGTTAATTGATTTTGAAGAATATGTAAAAAATAATGAATAAAAAAAATATGGCAAAGCACATAATAGCGGATATGCGGTTTCGCCCTTCGGGCTCCACCCCAATGCCTCGTTGTCGGTTCGGCACTTCGTATATCCGCGGAACGTTAGGCGGAAAAACATATTCTTTTGAAAAATGAAAATGAAATGATAAAAACAATAATAATATTTGTAGCTTTTCTATTTCTTATAAGTTCTGTTTCAATAGTTCAAAATTGGCAATGGGTAAAAAATGCTGGTGTATGTGATTCTGATTGTGATTTTGATATTAACGTAGATTAAATTATTTTTATTTAGAACATTATTGGAATTCTATTAGAACCAAAAAATAAATTTCATAATAAAAATCTTGATTCTTTAAAATGTAGAATTAATAGATAATGTAATTTTTATAAAAATGTAAGGGAGGTAATAAAATGAAAACAATAATTTCTTTTTGCACTTTATTAATCATATTACTCATATTTAACAATGCTTTTGCAATTAATATAGACGGATATACCTATTTAGAAAATCAGACTAATCATGGTGGTATTAAGGTTCTTTTTGAAAGAATTGCTCCAAGTAGCCTTATTGATAGCACTTTTACAGACAGTTCTGGATATTATTCAAAAGAAATAGAAGTTGGAATTTATAATATCACTTATTCAAAAGATGGTTATTTCAACGAGTGGTTATTTGACCATGGATTGTTTTCCAATACAACTCTGCCAGATATTACTCTTTTAGAACATACAACAATATTAAATGTCCCTTCTATGTTTTTAACTATTCAAGGAGCAATGGACAGGGCTTATATAGGAGATACTGTTCTTGTAGATACGGGAAGGTATTATGAGAATATTAATTTTAATGGAAAAAGTATAACAGTTGCATCATTATTCTTAACAACTCAGGATACTTCATATATTTCACAAACTATCATTGATGGTAACCAAAATGGAAGTGTTGTAACTTTTGAAAATAGTGAAGATTCTACCGCAGTTTTAACTGGTTTTACAATAACAAATGGTAGTGCTTATTTTGGTGGTGGGATTTACTGTAGTAATAATTCCAGTCCGAATATTAAAAATTTTATAATATCCGGAAATTCTGCAAGTAATGAGGGTGGTGGTATCTACTGCAATAATTCCGACCCTAATTTAACAGATGTTGTTATAAGTGAAAATAATTCTGAGGAGGGGGGCGGGATTTATTGTGGTAATTCTGACCCGAATTTAACTAATGTTACAATAGCTGAAAATACAGCTACTTATAATTCTGGTAACGGAGGTGGTGGTATATTATGTCGGTGGTCTAGTCCTATTATGATAAATGTTATTATAAAAGAAAATATTTCAAATAGTAATGGGGGTGGTATAACATTACAATATGATTCTAGTCCTATTTTAGAAAATGTTATTATATGTGAAAATAATTCAATAAATAATAGTGGAGGTGGTATTTTTTCTCATGAGTCCAGTTCAAGTTTAACAAATGTCACCATAAGTAGAAACATTGCTGGGTATCATGCTGGTGGATTTTTTTGTAATCATTCCAATCCAAATATAATTAATTCTATTGTATCTGATAATATTGGAGATTATGGTATATATAACAACCCAGGTTATCCTGGTAATCCATCCATATCTTATTCAGATTTTTGGAATAATGAAGGAGGAAATTTCTATAACTGTGGTCAATGGGTTGGAGTAAATGTAACCACAAATGTTAATGGTGATTCGTGTGATGTTTATTATAACATTCAATTAGACCCATTATTTGTTGATCCAGATAATGGAGATTTTCATTTAACCCAAAATTCTCCTTGTATAGATGCAGGAGATCCAAGTTCACCATTTGACCCTGATGGAACCATTACAGATATGGGGGCTTATTATTTTTATCAGGGTATTCATGCTGATTTCACAGCAGATATAACTGGAGGCGAGTCTCCATTAATTGTGCAATTTACTGATTTGTCTGTTCCACAAGATTCTATTGTATCCTGGCAATGGGATTT
>JACNFI010000024.1 GCA_014384665.1 Candidatus Cloacimonadota bacterium | reverse complement strand
ATTAATGGGTGTGGAGATTCGGGTCTTGTGCATTCTTCCTCTGGCAACTTCTGGCATTTGCTCGGGTTCTGGTCTGCAATCCAAGTATATTTATTCTTGATGAAGCTACTTCAAACATTGATACTGAAACAGAAATTTTAATTCAAGATGCATTACAAAAAGTGATGGAGAACCGAACATCAATTATTATTGCACATCGTTTATCTACAATTCAGAATGTTGACAGAATTATAGTTGTCCATAAAGGAGAAATTGTTGAAGAAGGGAATCATCAAGAATTGCTGAAGCAAAGAGGACTGTATTATAATTTGTATAAGTTACAGTATAAATAAAAAATATACATTTTTTGAATATTACAGCAAAAGAAAATTTTTCACAAATCTTGACAAAAACTTTTCCTATCTCAAATCTTCTATCAAAGGAAAGAGATGAAATCAGATAAGATTGAAGGGCTGCAGATTACTGGTTTTTTTGGTCAAAGCCAACTTAAAGAAAAAGGGCTTCAGGAAGGCGATTGGATACTTGAATATAATAATGAAAAGGTTACGAGCAAAGCACAATTAAAGGATTTAGAATTAAAATATCAACACTTAAATAATATAATTTTGAAAGTACAGAAAGTAGAATCAGAAGAATATTTTCAAATCTGGCCTGGAGAACTTGGTGTCTATTTAGCAGAAAGAATGGAAAGTCCGAAAGTCTTATCAGACGCAAAAAGAATCGAAAAAATAGAACGATTAGAGAAAAAAACAGGTCTGGAAAATACTTTCTTCGGCTCATTAGTAAATATCTTGAGATTTTATAAAATCAATATAAATTTCAATAATTTAGTAGGACTTTCATCTTTCCAATTTAGAATTCAGTTTGATGAAAATTTTTCACGAGAAAATCTTGACCCAACTGAAGGATTCAATTGTGCAGAATTGTTTTTCAAAAATCATAATATAAAATTCAAACAGATTAAAAAGTCAAAAAATGATAAAATCCAAGAAGAAATAATTGTCAGTATTGATAAAAAGATCCCAGTTCTTTCAAGAAATCTTTTTGGAAAAAATGAATGGGGAATTATTGCAGGATATCAAAAAAAAGGCGAAGAACTTTTTTGTAGAAGTTATAGCGACAAAACCATTGATTATTCAATTGCGCCCCAAAAGCCGAATCAAGTAATCATATTTGAAAATCAATTTAAGAAAACTCAATTTCAAGAAAATGAGGAACAGTTTATCAAAAGTTTAGATAATGCAAAATTTATGCTTTCTTCAAAAAATTTTGGGAAATACTTTGCTGGAAACTTAGCATTAGAGAAATGGCAAAAAATCCTTGAGAATGAAGATTTTTTTACTAAATTGTCTGATAAAAAAGTTTATAAGATATTCAAAAATAATAAACTATTTTTCAATCATTATAGTTTTCAATTTCGAATTGCTGTTGATTATCTTGAAAGTATTGTCAAACTCTTTCCAGAATCAAAAGAACACCTCAAAAGATTGGCAAAATTTTATAGAGCGGAAAGTAAAATCTTAAACGATTGTCAAAAATATATTCCTGCTGACCTGGATGAGGACTTAAGAAAATTCTGGACTCAACAATATCGAGGTAATGAAGCAGTTGCATTGATAAAAATTCAAAAGAAAAATATGGAAATTTTACGAATAATGGAAAAACTTCCACTTCTAAATTATTAATCGTGAAACAATAAATGATGGTAAAATAACAAATAACCTGCCAAAGGTAGATCTGCCTATAGCATGACAAGTACCCCCATACAGTCACTACATTCCTTACGGGGCAGGCGAATAATTCACCCTGTGAAATCCCGCAAGGGCGGGACTTCGTATTTCACAGGGCAGGTAAACCCCGTTGGATATTTATCCTGATATTTATCGGGATTATCATTACATATTATATATTATCCTACGGGGTGAATTTCAATGAGCAAAATTCAAAACTGTACGATTTATCAGCCGAAGGCTGATCCGCCTATGGCGGAGAAGAGCAGAATTTGGATTTTGGTTTGAATTTTGTCCCCAATTCCTGAGCTCGTCAGGAACGGGCTTAATTGGGGATTGAATTTTGAATTTGCTTGTAATTTGTTATTCGAGATTTAATATAAATACACTTTTAAGTCGGATGAGAAACTTTGAAACCATATACTAATAAGCTTAAAGGAGATTGATATGTTTATGACTTTACTGTATGCCCAGGCAGATTCCGCTGCTGCACAACCAGGTCGTCAAGGTGGATTATTAGGATTCTTGCCAATTATTATTATGTTTGTTATTCTTTATTTGTTAATATTTAGACCTCAGCAGAGGAAGCAAAAAGAGATTGTAAAAATGAGAAGTGAACTTCAAAAGAATGAAAAGGTCGTTACAAATGGCGGAATAATTGGCACAATTTACAGCATCAAAGGTGATGTCGTTGTGCTTAAAGTTGCAGATAATGTCAAAATTGAAGTAACAAAGTCAGCTATTGCAAATAAAATAAAATGAAGCAAAGATGATAGAAAAAATAAGATTATATGGAGATGAAATTTTAAGAAAAGTTTCAAAACCCATCTCCTATATTGATGATGAAATAAAGAATCTTAGCAAAAATCTTATTGAGTCATTAGAAAGGTTTGATGGCATTGGACTGGCTTCACCTCAAATTGGACATTCCATCAGAATGTTCGCTGTTTATCCTCTCTGGATAGAAGATGAAAGAAAGCGAAAAACAATGGTCTTTATAAATCCAATTCTGCTTGAATTTCAGGATGTTCAAAATGAGCAAGAAGGGTGTCTAAGTCTCCCTGAAATTTTTGAAAGAGTAAAAAGAGCAAAAACTGTGACATTCAAAGCACAGAATCTATTTGGAAAATGGAAACAATATATCGCAACCGATCTTTTTGCTCGGGTAGTTCAGCATGAATATAACCATCTGGACGGTATCTTATTTATTGATAAGATTTCAATAATTAAGAGGAGGTTCCTGCAAGGTAAGCTAAAAAAAATTGCTGCTACAACTACACGGGGTGTAAATATTGCATCACTTCACTAAACAGTTAAATGCCAGTATAAAAATTATCAATAAATGAATAAAGCATTTAAGAGGGTAAATAGAATTGAAAATGTTATCTTTATGGGAACGCCTAATTTTGCTGTTCCTACTCTTTTGTCATTAATCAGTAATGAAATAATACCTGTAATACCTGTTTTAGTAGTTACACGACCTGACAAAAAAAGAGGGCGTGGACTAAAATTATCAATTTCACCAGTTAAAGAATTTTGCCTAAATCATAATATTCCTGTTTTCCAACCTCAAAATATTAACAATGAAGATGCCATAAAAAAGATTGGGAGTTACAATCCAGATTTAATTATCGCTGCAGCATACGGAAAGATAGTATCTCAAAAAATCTTGGGTATTCCAAAATTTGGATGTATAAATCTACATCCTTCACTTTTACCAAAATATCGCGGTCCTTCACCAATGAATTGGACTCTTTTTAATGGGGAGAAAGAAACTGGCAACACTGTATTCTTTATGACAAAAAAAATGGATGCAGGGGATATTATTTATCAAAGTAAAATGAAAATTCTGCCAGAAGATAATTACGGAAGTTTGCAGAAAAAATTGAGCGAACAAGGTGCTGATGATGTAATGAAAGCAATATCCTTAATTGATAAGGGAATTGCTAAAACAATTCCGCAAGATGAAAATTTAGCAACTTTTTCCAGATTCATAGATAGAGATATGCGAAAAATTTGCTGGACACAATCAGCAGAGGAAATCACAAATCATATACGAGGGCTTGCTCCATATCCTGCTGCTTTTACTTATTTTCAAAAGAGAGAAATTAAAATTATAAAGGCAAAGTTAATTTCAGATTTTCAAGGGGAATCAGGTCAGGTTTTGAAAACCGTGAAAAACAAAGGAATAATAGTCGGCACTCAATCAGGAGCCATTTTGCTTGAAACTGTAAAACCAGAAGGGAAAAAAGAGATGTCTGCTTATGCTTTCAGTTTAGGCCATCCTGATATATTAAGCGAAAATAAGAGATTTGGAGATGAACATAAATGTCCAGAAAAAGAAATCGGGACACCCCATTAAATAGGAAAAGATTTAACCCCGGTGAAATAGTAAGAAATTTCACAGGGCAGGCGGGGCAGGCAAAGGAGCATGAAAATTATTTACCCTGTGGAATAATGCATTGAATTAAAATCTTTGATTTTATTCCACAGGGTAAAGGATTTAAAATAGTATAATTTTATGAATAAAATATTGTTCGTGTTAGTTCGTGTGGTTCGTGGCAAAAAAAGGATTTTCAGATGAAAAATAACAAAACTGCAAGCAAAGGTCTTTTTCTCTGGCTTTCCGTTTTTAGTTTAATATCTCTTATGGCAGTGGTTACTGCCCTCTGGTATTTCATTTCTCCGAGATTGCATGAATTTCATTATACTTTACCATTGGTTTTTCTTTCTGGATTGCGAATTTTTTTTCTGATTTTAGTTATTGGAACAATCCTAGTTTTATTTACTTCCGTATTTGAAAAAAACTTTCTGATTGCAAAATTTGCAGTAAAATTGTTTATCCAAATTGTGTATCCAATATCTCTTCTTTTTGGAAAAATTTTTAGAATTCCAAAATCTCGTATTGGAGAATCTTTCATTAAAGTAAATGATTCGCTAATCCGGGCATTAAAACCCAAATATAAACCTTCCGAAGTTTTGATTTTATTGCCGCATTGTTTGCAGAATACATCCTGTCCTATTAGAATAACAGTTGAGCCAAAGAATTGCAAAAGATGCGGAAATTGTGATATCGGAGCCATTTTGGAAGTAGCAGAGGAATATAATGTTGATGTCGCTGTTGCAACAGGTGGAACTCTGGCAAGAAGAATTGTTCTTGAAAAACGACCAAAACTAATCATTGCTGTTGCTTGCTATAGAGATTTGGTTTCTGGAATTCAGGATGCCTTTCCAATCAAAACGTTTGGAATTCTAAATATTCGTCCACAAGGTCCTTGCATAAATACAAAAGTGGAAGTTGAAAAAATCAGAAATTCGTTGAAACAAATTGTTATCAAAAACAAATAATTTAGGAGTGATAATGCAATACAAAGAATTTGAGATAAAAAAGGTTGCCAAGGCAATCTGGGAAATTCCACGAAAAGGTAACATGCGAGTTCCTGTCAGATTTTATGCTCTCCAATCAATGCTTCCACAAATTATTAAAGATAATGCACTTTCGCAAGCTGTAAATGTCGCTTCACTTCCAGGCATTCAAAAATATTCAATGGCAATGCCAGATATTCATTACGGATATGGTTTTCCAATTGGTGGTGTAGCAGCTTTTGATTGTGAAACTGGAATCATCTCTCCAGGCGGAGTTGGATATGATATAAATTGTGGGGTTCGCTTTTGCCAAACAAATTTATTTTACAAAGATATTAAAGATAAAATTCAGAATATTGTAAATGGTTTCTACGATTGTGTTCCAAGCGGAGTTGGCTCTCACGATGCAATAAAGCGATTGAACCAAAATGAAGAAGAACAAGTAATGATAAAAGGTACAAAATGGGCAATCGAACAAGGATATGGAGAAATTTCAGATTTAGATGCAACTGAAAGTTTTGGAAGAATGAAAGAAGCAAATCCAGACAAAGTCAGCCAAAGAGCAAGAAGTAGAGGACTGAATCAGGTTGGGACCCTTGGTTCTGGAAATCACTTTTTAGAAATTGGCATAATTGATGAAGTTTACGACCAAAAATTGGCAAACGAATTCTCATTAGAAAAGGATCAGGTCGTTGTCATGGTTCATAGCGGTTCGCGAGGTTTCGGTTATCAAATCTGTGATGATTATTTGCATCTGATGGTAAGAGAATTGAATAACCTCCCATTTTCAATTCCTGATAGACAGTTGGCATGTACACCATTTAAGTCCAAACTTGGCTCTGATTATTTTCAGGCAATGTCTTGTGCAGCAAATTATGCCTGGGCTAATCGTCAAGTTCTGATGAGTTTAGGCGAAAAGTCTCTTAGAAAAACTCTTTCTATCTCAAAATCTGATTTGGGATTTAAACTAATTTATGATGTTTGCCATAATATTGCAAAGGTTGAAAAGCATAAAGTCAATGGAAATGAAATGCTGTTGTGTGTGCACAGGAAGGGTGCAACTCGTTCATTTGGACCAAATCAACCTGAATTAGCAAAAAAATACCAGAGAATAGGCCAACCCGTTATTGTACCAGGTGATATGGGAACAAACTCATACTTGATGATTGGCACAAATCGAGCAATGAAAGAAACATTTGGCTCCTGCTGTCATGGTGCTGGAAGGGTTATGAGCCGTCGGGAAGCAAAAAGAAGATATAATTTCAATCAGGTCAAAAATAAATTAAAAAGTAATGGAATAGTTGTCTATTCTGCTCAACGAAATACTCTTGTGGAAGAATGCTCGGACACTTACAAAGATGTTAATGAAGTAGTGGAAGCAGTCGCACTTGCTGGTTTGGCAAAGAAAATCGTTAGAACTCGTCCTTTAGGCGTTTTGAAAGGATAATAAAATAAAGCCCAAAATCCAAATTTCAAATAACAAAATTCAAAAATAGAAAAGTGAAATATCAACTTATGGACCATACTGCGGATATTTCCATAAAGTTCTTTGGTAACACAATTAAGAAACTTTTTACAAACAGTGCCATTTCCTTATCAGAAATTATATTCAACAAAAAACCGGAAAAGATAAAAGGAGATGAGAAAAAGATACATCTGAATTTTTCTGCAGATGATATAACTGTTCTATACATAGATTTTCTGCGTGAAATTCTATTTCAAAACAATCAAAATTATTGCTATTTTTATAAGTTTAAGATAATTGAATTTTCTGCTGAAAAACTATCTATTGATTGTTATTTTTATCCATTAAATGCAAATAATATTACACAAGAGATAAAAGCAGTAACATATCATAATATTGAAATTGAGAAAAAAAACGGGATTTACAGTGCAGTCGTTACATTTGATATATAAGTAAAACGACCTTCCAAGGTCGTTAAATAATACACAGGCTTGGAAGCCTTATCAATTAAGATAATTATGAAATTTTGGGAAAGATTGGAGAGTTTGGGAAATAAGTTGAGGATTAAAACCAATTTCGATAAATAAGCTTAATCCTTTTGCCGGTTCAAATCCTTTACAAAATGGAACAATTTATCATTTATCTTTTCCATACTCAACCATCTGCATTTCAGCCGCAATCATCAAAGCAATTTCAGATGGTGTATCTCCCCCAATGCCAAGTCCAACCTGGAAATATAGATTTTCTAAGTCCACTTTCCCAATTTTTGATTTCAGTTTTTTTAGACTGGCTGTGGCCTCTACTTTTGAACCAAGCATACAAACATATTTTGCATTCAGTTCTCGCTGATAAATATTTTTCAGAATTTCATAATTATATTTACAGTCGCAAGTTAAAATGATAAAATAAGAATTCCTTGCTGGTTCAAAATGCTTGGAATACTTGCTATAATCAGCGAAAATTCTTTCATCCACTTGAGGATATAACTTTTCATTTATAAATTCTTTT
>JACNFI010000023.1 GCA_014384665.1 Candidatus Cloacimonadota bacterium | reverse complement strand
GTTTTTATTCAAAAAAATTTGATTAAAAAAACTTCATTTAAATTTTCGTGTCAAGAGAAATGTTATTTTTCAATAAAAATTTTTTATATAAAAAGTAAGTATACTTTTGGTATTTAACATAAGGATGGTTTTTTATCCTAATTATAAATGAGTTTACTATTAAAAGGTATCTCCCGCGAAATTCACCCCGTTAGATAGAATCATATCCCGCTAAATCAGGACTATTGGCTGCCTTTCATCCCGATTTACCCGTTCTCCGTAGTATCCATTCTCCGTAGCAGGCTACTGCGAAGGATGAACTACGAAGGATGAACTACGAAGGATGAATCGGGATTCCTTTGAATTAGCGAGATAATTTCCGCCAAAGGCGTGAGCCAGAGGCTCATCAGCCTCAGGCTGAGATCTGCCTCAGGCATGATATCATCTCGCAGGAAAGAAAGTAGTCAAAAATTTTAAAATTTTGGCGGTATGCATATATTAAAAAGTTATAAAATAAGTTGACATATATTTATACTATATAATATTATAACTTAAAATAAAAGTTGGAGGCAAAAAAATGAGTCTTAATTTCGTTGTTATTATTATAATATTGGCTTTGATAGTTCTATTCAAAGCTATCAGAATTGTTAGAGAATATGAACGAGGAGTTGTTTTCCGTTTAGGAAGATTATTAAGAGCCAAGGGTCCGGGACTGTTCTTACTTATACCTTTTATTGATAGAATGGTAAAAATTGAACTACGAACAGTTACTATGGATGTGCCACCTCAAGACATTATTACAAGAGATAATGTGCCTGTTAAGGTTAATGCAGTTGTGTATTTCCGTGTTCTCAATCCTGAAGATGCTGTTGTAAAAATTGAAAACTACTATCAAGCAACCTCACAAATTGCGCAAACAACCCTTAGAAATATCTTGGGAAAATCTGAACTTGATGACCTGCTTTCCCAAAGAGAAAAAATCAGTCAGGAACTTCAAAAGGTTATTGATGAACAAACTGACCCCTGGGGTATTAAGGTTAGTGTTGTTGAAGTAAAAGATGTAGAGCTCCCATCCACTATGCAAAGAGCAATGGCAAAACAGGCTGAAGCAGAAAGAGAGAGAAGAGCCAAGATAATCCATGCTGAAGGAGAATTCCAGGCTTCTGAAAAACTTGCACAAGCTGCTGAAATATTAAGTAGAAATGTTACATCTATCCAGCTTAGATTCTTACAAACCCTCACTGAAATTTCTTCAGAAAAGAATTCAACTATAGTGTTTCCTCTTCCCATTGATTTAATGAAAGCATTTTTGGGAAAAGAAGTTAAAACCAAATAATTTCGGAAAAAAGATTTGGCAACAATCGCCAAAGCAAACAAGGAGAAATTATGGAAAAGGAGATAGGTAAAATTATTCACTTCTGGGGTCACATTTCAGTTGCTGGAATTGATATCACAAAAGGTGAACTTAAAGTAGGAGATACAATCCATATTAAAGGAAATACCACTGATTTCACACAGAAAGTAGATTCAATTCATATTGAAGAGAATGCTATTGAAAAGGCAAAAATCGGCGATTCTATCGGAGTGAAAGTTAAGGAACATGTCCGCCAACATGATACTGTCTATTTAGTGACTGAAGAATAAGAAAGAGAAAAGCCTTTTAATATTCTTTAGTACCATTTTGATAAAAAGGTCTATATTTCTAGTTAATTTTTTCCATTCCCTTTAGAAGTGTATCGGTGGTTGAGACCAATTTATCCCAAACTTCCCACAGACTTTTCCACTTTTTCTAAAATTTCACAAGATTTAACTAATTCTTTCATTTTTGTGTGGTCAGGATATAAAGGTCTGTCTTCATCAAGGAAATCAACATATTTTCTAACCACCTTTTTAGCTGTGGATACTCCTTTACCTGGATTAAAATCACGGAAATCCAATGCTTGTGCAGCTGCCATAAATTCTATTCCAAGCACTCTATAGGCATTATCCAAAATCTGATCATTTTTTATAGCTGTATTCATTGCCATTGATACAAAATCTTCCTGGTCAGCTGCAGAGGGGGTTAGGCTACTTGAAGGCATATAGAAAATGTTACTTTATTTCGATTCCAGAGGTTAGAATTTCCTTTGCAAAAGGGTGTGATAAATTAAAATCAGTTTCATCAAAAGGATGAGGTTCAATCCGAGAGTCAATTTTTCTTCCCAACTTCATTAACTCAATTTGTGCAATAAAACTATTGGGCAGATTTTTTATAATTACAGCCAGATCAATATCACTGTCCTCAGTAAAATCTCCTTTTGCATAAGAGCCAAAAAGATATGCTTTTTGCACCTCAAATCTGTTTTCATGCAGAAAAGAAAGATATTTTTTTACGATTTTAAAAGCTGCTCTTTGATCCATTTCTGAAATTCCTTAATCTCATTTATCCATTTTTCTGTGAAATCTTTTGTACACATCCGATAAAAGTCTAATTTATAGTCAGCGTAACGAGCACGAATATTAAATGTGGTTACTGTAACTAAGAAATCTTTCTGGTTTTCATTTAATTCAAGTAAGGATTTTTCAGCTAATCGTAATAAATTATGGATAAATGGAGGTTGGTTATCTATATGCTTTACATAATAAGCTTTCAAAAGCTTTTCAATAATTAGGTGCCCAATAAAAAGGGACCAGCTATAATCTTTTTTCTCAAAAAGATGTTGCATTGTTCTATAATCTCTATCTGAACTTTCGAGCCAATACTTAATTAAACTTTTTTTATCCATAAAAACTTCTTAAAATATTTTAAATTTTTTTAATTAATGAAAAGTAAATCAGAAAAATTTAATCGCCGGAAAAATATCAAGAAAAAATTATTAGTTATACCGGTAAATCTAAAGTAGCATAAAATATATTAGACTACCATTTATGGTATATCATATCTTGTTTTTATTCCAAACTTCCTACAATCTTTTCCACTTCTCCAAGAATTTCACAAGATTTTACTAATTCTTTCATTTTTGTGTGGTCATGGTATAAAGGTCTGTCTTCATCAAGGAAATCAACATATTTACGAATAACTTCTTTAGCCTTAGTTACTCCGCGACCGAATTTAAAATCACGAAAATCTAATGCTTGGGCTGCTGACATGAACTCAATTCCTAATATACCATAAGCATTATCCAGGATTTGGAAATTCTTAATAGCGGTATTCATTCCCATAGAGACAAAGTCTTTCTGGTCAGCAGTAGCCCATGGTTAGGTGGCTGTAACTATAAATATTTTAGGGTAATTCTAACTGTATTTTAATAGCTTTATTGATTTCATTCATTTCGTCTGTTGTTAGTGTACCAACCTTGTTGATAACTCTTAACTTACTCACTGTTGTCAATTGGTCAGCCATAGCCTTACATTTTTTGCCATTTAATATTATATAAGCTTCACTCAGATAAAGTTTTTCTATTCTGCTTGTTATAGGAATTACTTGAATACGATTAAGATATTTGTTTGAAGCATCATTGCTTACAATAACAGCAGGTCTCGTTTTTTGAATTTCTCCTCCAACAGAAGGTCCAAAGTTAATCCACCAAACTTCACCTCGCTTCATTGTGATATTCTCCTAATGTCCCTTCAGCCCATTCTAGTGCCTCATTTTCTCTTATTGTATCTGCTGCCATCTGTTTATAGGATTTATGTAATTCTTGTTTCATAACTTTTGGTCTGACCAAATCTTCAATGAAGTGGCTAATTTTACGCTTACCAATTACATGATAAAGTGCATAATAGATCTGTTCATCTATGCTTATTGTTAATTTTTTTTGCAATTATTGCCTCCACATATAATTTTTATACGACTAATATACGCATAAGATATTAAATGTCAAACATTTTTTCTATAAGTATGAAAGCCACAACTTTATGGGAGTGTATCCGTAGTTGAGAAGCATTTATCCAAGACTTCCCACTACCTTTTCCACTTCTTCAAGAATTTCACAAGATTTAACTAATTCTTTCATTCTTGTGTGGTCAGGATATAAAGGTCTGTCTTCATCAAGGAAATCAACATATTTACGAATAATTTCTTTAGCTTTAGTTACACCCTTACCGAGTTTGAAATCACGAAAATCTAATGCTTGGGTAGCTGCCATAAACTCAATCCCCAGTATACCATAAGCATTATCCAGGATTTGGAAATTCTTAATAGCAGTATTCATTCCCATAGAGACAAAGTCTTCCTGCTCATCCAAAGCGGGGGTTAGGCTACTTGAAGGCATATAGAAAATGTTACTTTATTTCGATTCCAGAGGTTAGAATTTCCTTTGCAAAAGGGTGTGATAAATTAAAATCAGTTTCATCAAAAGGATGAGGTTCAATCCGAGAGTCAATTTTTCTTCCCAACTTCATTAACTCAATTTGTGCAATAAAACTATTGGGCAGATTTTTTATAATTACAGCCAGATCAATATCACTGTCCTCAGTAAAATCTCCTTTTGCATAAGAGCCAAAAAGATATGCTTTTTGCACCTCAAATCTGTTTTCATGCAGAAAAGAAAGATATTTTTTTACGATTTTAAAAGCTGCTCTTTGATCCATTTCTGAAATTCCTTAATCTCATTTATCCATTTTTCTGTGAAATCTTTTGTACACATCCGATAAAAGTCTAATTTATAGTCAGCGTAACGAGCACGAATATTAAATGTGGTTACTGTAACTAAGAAATCTTTCTGGTTTTCATTTAATTCAAGTAAGGATTTTTCAGCTAATCGTAATAAATTATGGATAAATGGAGGTTGGTTATCTATATGCTTTACATAATAAGCTTTCAAAAGCTTTTCAATAATTAGGTGCCCAATAAAAAGGGACCAGCTATAATCTTTTTTCTCAAAAAGATGTTGCATTGTTCTATAATCTCTATCTGAACTTTCGAGCCAATACTTAATTAAACTTTTTTTATCCATAAAAACTTCTTAAAATATTTTAAATTTTTTTAATTAATGAAAAGTAAATCAGAAAAATTTAATCGCCGGAAAAATATCAAGAAAAAATTATTAGTTATACCGGTAAATCTAAAGTAGCATAAAATATATTAGACTACCATTTATGGTATATCATATCTTGTTTTTATTCCAAACTTCCTACAATCTTTTCCACTTCTCCAAGAATTTCACAAGATTTTACTAATTCTTTCATTTTTGTGTGGTCATGGTATAAAGGTCTGTCTTCATCAAGGAAATCAACATATTTACGAATAACTTCTTTAGCCTTAGTTACTCCGCGACCGAATTTAAAATCACGAAAATCTAATGCTTGGGCTGCTGACATGAACTCAATTCCTAATATACCATAAGCATTATCCAGGATTTGGAAATTCTTAATAGCGGTATTCATTCCCATAGAGACAAAGTCTTTCTGGTCAGCAGTAGCCCATGGTTAGGTGGCTGTAACTATAAATATTTTAGGGTAATTCTAACTGTATTTTAATAGCTTTATTGATTTCATTCATTTCGTCTGTTGTTAGTGTACCAACCTTGTTGATAACTCTTAACTTACTCACTGTTGTCAATTGGTCAGCCATAGCCTTACATTTTTTGCCATTTAATATTATATAAGCTTCACTCAGATAAAGTTTTTCTATTCTGCTTGTTATAGGAATTACTTGAATACGATTAAGATATTTGTTTGAAGCATCATTGCTTACAATAACAGCAGGTCTCGTTTTTTGAATTTCTCCTCCAACAGAAGGTCCAAAGTTAATCCACCAAACTTCACCTCGCTTCATTGTGATATTCTCCTAATGTCCCTTCAGCCCATTCTAGTGCCTCATTTTCTCTTATTGTATCTGCTGCCATCTGTTTATAGGATTTATGTAATTCTTGTTTCATAACTTTTGGTCTGACCAAATCTTCAATGAAGTGGCTAATTTTACGCTTACCAATTACATGATAAAGTGCATAATAGATCTGTTCATCTATGCTTATTGTTAATTTTTTTTGCAATTATTGCCTCCACATATAATTTTTATACGACTAATATACGCATAAGATATTAAATGTCAAACATTTTTTCTATAAGTATGAAAGCCACAACTTTATGGGAGTGTATCCGTAGTTGAGAAGCATTTATCCAAGACTTCCCACTACCTTTTCCACTTCTTCAAGAATTTCACAAGATTTAACTAATTCTTTCATTCTTGTGTGGTCAGGATATAAAGGTCTGTCTTCATCAAGGAAATCAACATATTTACGAATAATTTCTTTAGCTTTAGTTACACCCTTACCGAGTTTGAAATCACGAAAATCTAATGCTTGGGTAGCTGCCATAAACTCAATCCCCAGTATACCATAAGCATTATCCAGGATTTGGAAATTCTTAATAGCAGTATTCATTCCCATAGAGACAAAGTCTTCCTGGTCTGCTGCTGCTGGTATTGATTGAATGGAAGCAGGCATAGATAGTATCCGTTGTTCAACAATTTGCATACATGAAGTATACTGGCTTAACATTAGTCCTGAGAACATACCAGCACCTTTTGTTAAAAATGCTGGCAATCCGACATTTAATGCAGGATTATTCAATCTATTCATTCTTCGTTCAGACATTACACTAATCATTGTAATTGCTGCACCAACCATATCCATTGGTAATGATACAGGACTACCCTGGAAGTTAGCACCTGCTAATTGAAGTTTCTTTTCCGGGAAGAAAACAGGATTATCTCCTACTCCATTTAATTCAATTTCAACCTGTGAACGAGCAAATGCTAATGCATCATGAGCAGCCCCAATTACTTGAGGTGTAGAGCGCATAGAATAGGCATCCTGAACTCTACATTTGATTTTTCCTTCAACCAAATCACCACCCTTAATACATTTCAAGATAGCTTGGGCGGTTCGCACAGCCCCAGGAAAGCCACGAGCTTCATGTAATAAGGGAGTATAGGGCTTCATATTTGCCTTTAATGCCTCAAGAGACATAGATGCTGCTATCTCTGCCTGTTTCAACCATCTATTTGCATCATAAAGTAAAATAGCACTCATTGCTGTTAGCAAATTTGAACCGTTAATTGTAGCTAATCCATCTCTTGCTTGTAAGCCGGGTATAGGTATTTCAGCTCTATTCATTGCTTCTTTTCCTTCAAGCAATTCCCCTTTATAATAAGCTTCACCTTCACCCATCAATAATAAAGCAATTTGAGACATTGGTGCCAAATCACCGCTGGCACCCACCGACCCTTTTTGACAGACAAAAGGTGTTACACCCTTATTTAACATATCTACTAAAGTAAGAGTTATTTCTGGTCTACAACCGGAATTACCATGAGCATGAACATTTATTCTGCTTGCCATTGCTCCGCGGACATATTCAATAGGTGCAGGGTCACCAATACCTGCTGCATGATTATAAATCAAATATTTTTGAAAATCTTTTATCTGGTCGTCATCCAAAACTACTTCAGAAAACTCACCAATACCTGTATTAACTCCATACATAATTTCATTAGCTTTGATTTTTTCTTCAAGCATTTCACGGCATACTTTGATTCTCTCAACAGCATCAGGGTGAAGTTCAACTTTTTCATTATACCGTGCAATTTTGACCAGTTTTTCTATTGTTAATCCTGAACCATCTAATACAATTGACACAGAAGGCCTCCTGTTGTAATTAAATTGCATAGGAATTTCCTTTTTTTCTGACACATAAGTTTATGGTAGATAAATCTT
>JACNFI010000022.1 GCA_014384665.1 Candidatus Cloacimonadota bacterium | reverse complement strand
AATCTTTGCAATATCTATCCCTTTATAGTAATGTTTCAAAATTTCTTTTACAGAATATCCTTCCTTTGCCATTGTGATAGCACCAACTTGACACATTCCAACGCCGTGACCTGAACCCTTACCCGTAAAAACTACTTTATCTTTTGTAATTTCAACAAAAAACAAAGATGAACGCAATCCTCCAAATGTTTGTCTGATTTGAAGTTCATTATTTAACTGTATGTTATTTTTTGAACCAATAATTTTTAATTCTAAAATCCGACCTGACTTTCCTCTTTTCAGAACTTTAATATCTCGCAATTTTCCAAAATCTGTAATGGAGTTGAGATTTCTTTCTGACTCCTCTTTTGAAAATTCCTTTTTCCATTTATATGAGTTCTTTGTCCAATCCTTCTCATTTTCCGTGTTACAAAAGACAGATTGAGAACCCAGAATCCACTGTTTTGCCTTGCTTTCGCTGGTTAGGTCTATTTTTGACTTTCCTTTGCCGTCATAAATGCTGGTAAGATAAGGAATGTTTTCTCCCCCCCAGACATCTTTACAATTTTCTGTAACTCCGCCACAATTCGTAGAATACACAGTATTTATGATTTCAGAACTATATGTGCCTATCAAATATGATGTTTCAGAAACAGCCCTTTTCACCTTCTCTGTAATATCAGTGGTTCCAGAAAACACCTGACAATGCACACTTGCACAGAGGTCAAATCCATCATCTTTATGAATATTATGAATTATTTTGTATAGAGCTTCGGAGCGTGCTGCAATAGCTTGGGCTTTCATAGCTTCTAATGGTGCATCATCTCCTATCTCATTTGGCACAACTCCAGCAACATATCTTTCTAATTCCACATTTGCAATAAGATTCGTCTTGCCAAGCGGATTTAACTGAATTTTGAGATTTCCATCATAAGTGCGAGTTATAAATTCCTTTGTATTCCAGAAATTACTTTTGGGAACTTGAAAAACCGTGATTTCTTTATCAGAAATAATATTCAGAGGAGCATTAAGAAAATATTCTTTATCATTATTTATATCATAAATTAGTATTTCTAAATTAGAAAAAGAGTATTTTTCTTCAATCCAGCCATCTATTTCACAATGAGATTTTGCATCCTGATATGAGTCAAACATTATATTAAGATAGATATAAAATAGGTTCTTTTGTTTCAGTTTATTGTCTTCATAAGTAATCTCTGATTTGGTTTCTGAATAGCATTCTGGAAATTGTTTGAGAAATTTCTCAAGTTCACTTTTTTCAGATGATGTTTTTATACCAACCCTCCAGAAAGCAGAAACATCAATTTTTTCAGTTAATTGAATTGATAATTCTGGATTTGAAAATTCTAATTGAAATGGCGAGTCTGTTTCTGAGATAATAAGATTGCCATTTGATTTAATATGTATTTGATTTGCGTTTGGCAAAATTTCTACATCTAAGTAAAATTTTCCATTTTGGATTTCAGCAGAAAATAAAATTGTCTGAAAAATAAGTACGAGAAAAAAAAGTGAGAAAGTATTTTTTTTCATTTGTTACAAAATTTAAGTGAATTAGAGAACTTTACTTCCTTCTGGAATGTCTTTATCCGGGATAAGGAGGGTTAGCTTTTCACCATCAACTGCCGCCAACAGCATTGCTTCTGATTTCTCGCCTTTAATTATAGTTGGTTTGAGATTGTTAACTATTAGAATTTTTTTGCCAATTAAATCTTCAACTGCGTAATGTTTTGCAATTCCTGCTATAATCTGTTTGATATTATCTCCAACCGCGATTTTCAACTTCAGAAGTTTATCAGCATTCTTCACTTTCTCCGCAGAAATTATTTCAGCAATCCGCAAATCAAGTTTTTTGAAAGTTTCAAAATCTATGGTTTCTTTGCTTTCTTCTTTAGTCATAATATTATTTCCTTTTAATTTTTGAATTTGTTTTTCAATAATATCATCAGGTATTTTTTCAAATAATGTTTCAATTTTCCCAATTTTAATAGGATTATTCTGTTCCACTAAAAGTCCATCCCAACCATATTCCAGGATAGATTTATCAAAGTTCAGCATATTCCATAGTCTCTCGGCAGATGAAGGAATAATCGGATAAATCATTATTGCCAGATTTCGGATAATTTCACCACATATATAAATCGCTTCCGCAGTAGTGTCTGGATTAGACTTTATTGTTGTCCAGGGACTTGTTTTATCAAAATATTGATTACCAAATCGTGCCAAATCTATAATTGACTTGCAAGCTTTTCTTACTTTGAAAGTTTTATAAAACTGTTTTACATTATCTCTAACAGATGAAATATCCTCCAAGATTTCTTTATTTTTCGCAGATAGTTTTGTGGGGAAAGGAATTTCATGATTAAAATTTTTATCAGAAAATTTCAGCACACGATTTACAAAATTTCCAAGTATGTTCGCTAAATCTGTATTATACTTCTCCTGAAATTCTTTCCATACAAAATCACAATCTTTATTTTCAGGAGCATTCGCAGCGAGATAATATCGCAAAGGGTCAGCAGAAAAATCTTCTAAATATTCATTGACCCACACAGCCCAATTTCTGCTGGTTGAGATTCTTCTACCTTCAAGATTGAGAAACTCATTGGCAGGCACATCATAAGGCAAAATATAATCTTCATCCTGACCCATCAGAACCGCAGGCCAGATGATTGTATGAAATGGAATGTTGTCTTTACCAATAAAATGGATTAGTTTTCTATCTTTATCAAACCAGTAATCTTTCCACTTTTCAGGCTGTCCAATCCTTTCTGCCCATTCAATAGTTGATGAAATGTATCCGATTGGAGCCTCAAACCAGACATAAATTACTTTCCCTTTTGCATTTTCAATAGGTACTGGAACACCCCAATCAAGGTCTCGTGTAATTGCCCTTTCTTTTAAGCCAGATTTTAGCCAGCCAAGGATGAACTTTTTTACATTATCCTTCCACTCAGTTTTTGATTCAATCCATTTTTTAAGTTTATCTGAGAACTTTGGAAGATTCAGAAACCAGTTTGTAGTTTCCTTAATAATTGGATTATGACCACATGTTATGCATACAGGATTTATTAGTTGAATTGCATCAATCAGTTTTCCACAGGCATCGCATTGGTCCCCACGAGCTTCTTTAGAGTGACAAAATGGACATTCACCTTCTACATATCTGTCTGGCAGAAAACGCTTACAATGAGGACAATAAAGTTGTTTGTTTGTATGTGTGGTGATATATCCATTTTTATAAAGATTTGTAAAAAACTGCCGAGAGATTTTATAATGAACAGGACGAGCGGTTCCTGAAAAATTATCAAAACAAAAATTAAGCCCTGCAAAAACCGATTTGATTCTTCTATGGTATTTGTCTACGATTTTTCTTGGAGGAACTTTTTTCTGGTCTGCTTTTATGGAAATTGGTGTACCGTGTTCGTCTGTCCCACAGATATAAATTACATCATTGCCAAGCAATTTTTGAAATCTTACAAATATATCTGCAGGTAGATATGCACCTGCAAGATGTCCTATATGCAAATCTCCATTAGCATACGGAAGAGCACTAGTTACTAAGTATTTTTCTATTGCCATATTTCCTCTAAAGACTATTAACCACGAATTAACACGAATTTCCACAAATCTTATTTATTTTGAATACAAGGTTATGGAAAAGAATTTAAAGTGTTTGTGTCAATTTTTTTGGGTAAGGATAGTTACTTGTTTAAAGTTATAATCAATTTATTATTTATTTCTTTTTGGATATTTTTATTGAAGAGTTAAACTGGACTAATTTTTCCCAGTTGATTTTTCCTTCTTCGCAGAAATCTTTTCCAAATTCAAAGGTGAAGTTATTTATTATTTGTGAATATGCTTCTAAAAATTCTTCATTCTTTTCTTTTGCTTTATGACCGAGAGGTTCAATAATTTCAGTATATAATTTTTCGTTTCCGGAAATAAATTCCCAAAATCTTTGTCCACATAGTTTTAGATATTCACCTTTATCAGGTTTATTAACTCTCCCATAGCAACAACCATTTACAGCAACAATATTAATTTTTGATATATTTGTTTTCAATATTCTTTTTGCTTTTTTAAAGTTATCTTTCATTTTCTTTATTTGACTGCTATTCCCCCAATTTGGACCCGATTTAATAGAAACAATATATTTAATTTTATATCTTTCAAATTCTAAATCAATACCTTCAGCAGCTGATTTTTTACCACCATAAACCTTTCTACAAATAAATATTGCCAATCCTTCTAAAAATTTCCCAAAAATGGTTTCTTCTTGTGATGACAGGTGAGCATCTAAAAGACCTTTTACTAGCTCTTGTGCAGTAAGAACATTTTTTGATTTAAATAAATATGGATTTTTTCTTTTTAATATTGTAGACAATTTGAGATATTCAAGACTTTTTAATCTCTTGATATGGAAGTTACCAATATTCCTTTCAACATAATCTACAACATCATTTATATTTATTGGATTCATAATTTATATCCTTAAAGAAGATAATTATCTATAGGGTTAATTTTCTTTTTGACCATTTCATAATATTCTGGTACAATATCTATTCCTATAGAATTTCTTCTCATCCTTTGTGCTACAAATAAAGTTGTTCCAGAACCGACGAATGGGTCTAAAACCCAGTCATTTTCAAGAGTAAATAATTTAATAAACCACTCAGGTAAAGTCTCTGGAAAAGCAGCACTATGATTTTTATAATTGCATTCTGTTGCTAAATGTAAAACATTTGTTGGATAAACCTTATCACGTTTTAACCAATGTGAAACATTTTTACCAAATCCACTTCCACTTTTAGAATTATCACGAGTCTTATCCCTATCGCTCAAATGCCGTAATCTATCTTTTGCCCAATCACCCATAGGAACCATTACTTCTTCTTGATACATTTTGAATTTTTTGGATTTATTAAACTGTAATAGCCTTTCCCATGAGTCTCTGAATCTATTTGGCCATTTTCCTGGATAGGCATTTTTTTTATGCCAGATAAATTCTTCTGTCCATAACCAACCTTGTTTTCGCATTTCAATTATTAAATTCAATACATAAATATGTCTTTCTCCATTCACAACTTTTTCCTTTATGTTCAGTATAAATGTGCCAGTTGATTTTAAAACTCTTAATAATTCTTTTGTAATTGGTAAAAACCATTTAACATAATCGTTTGGATGTATACCTCCATAAGTTTTTATTCTACTATCTGCATATGGGGGAGAAGTTATTATTAAATCTATCGAATTATCTTCAATAGTTTTTAAAATATCTTTACTATCACCTAATAAGATTTTTGTTTGAATTTCTTTCATATTTTTATTTTGATTTTAATTGAAAAATTATTTCAGAATAAGCACCTTTATCTTTTTCTGTTCTGTTTAAAACAGGCCGTTTAAATTTATTTACAATCTTCATTCCAGATTTTTCTGCTATATTTGGATAGAGATTATATTTGTCATTTGCAACTAAAAATACATTATAATCATCAACTAAATATTTTTTTATATTATTCAATACTTTTGTAATTCCATCAATGTATGAATTTCTTGCTTCTATACCCTGACCTTTGAAAAGGGGCCCGATTTCTAATTCATCATTCCTATCAAATCCAAACAAATCATAAGCATAAGCATGTTGCTCGTGATAATCTATCAAACCAACATAAGGTGGACTTGAAAAAATACCTTGTATTTTTTGGATTTTAGCAAGTTTTTCAAGTAATTTAGTTTCAAATTTCACAGTATTTGAATCATAAATATGTTGTCTTAGAGATTGTGTTATTTTTTGAATTTCTTTATGTAAATCAACAAAATCATACTTGCTTATTTTAACATTGCTAATCAAAGAATTAAAAGCTGAAATATCAATTCCAATAGCATGCATACCAAGTTCGTTTGCTTGTACTAAAGTTGTTCCGCATCCACAAAATGGATCGAGAATTATATCTCCACTGTTAAAAAATACCTCTTTCTTAAAATTATCAGTATGAGCATCTAAAAAATATTCAACTAATTGTGGGATGAATTTACCTTTATATGGATGTAATCTGTGAATATGTTTTGTTGTTTCTTTCTCTTTATAATTTTCAAATGATAAAGCCCAATTTAGATCATCTCCAAGTTTATCTTTCCAATTAATCTCCCTTGTTCCAAGATAAGATTTATAATATTTGATTAAATCTTGTTTATCAATAAGTGTAATTCCATTATTCCCATTTTTATTTATTCTACCGTATTGTATAAGGTATGAAATATTTGATGGGGTAACATTTTTTTTTAGATACTCACTTGCCCATTTACTTGCTTGTTTAATAGTTAGTAATTCTGACATTTTTATGTTAAAATTTTTATCTCAATTATCTTTGTTATTTTATCTTACTAAGATTTGTTTATAACCAATCTAAAGGATATACGCAAATCTATTAGACTTTTAACAAGCCCAAATTAGTTTATATTCTTATAATAAAAAACCCGATTACTTTCTTTTATTCCTCTGTCACAAGATACACATTAGGGAAGCGAAATGCAAACACGCTGTTACTTGCGGTGCGTCAATTATCCTGTTTCCGCCTTATCCGTTAGCTGTTTCCATAATGATTCAACATCTAATTTCTTTACCCAATGTTCCAGATAATCTATGTCTAATTTCCCATATTGAACTTCATAAACTCGCAGGGCATCGGTAAATTGTTTTTCACTTCCACCGGAAAGTTTCGCCCATCTCAATTTAGCTAAGATTGTATCCTCTGGACTCGAAACTTGCATTTTTAGCTCCATAAATTCTTCACTATACCTACGTGAAAAACGTGACTGGTCAAACGGTTCGTCGGTCAATATCCAAAAGTCAACTTTATCTCCATCCTTTAAGTCAATTAGATTGAACATACTTCGCCTGTTAATCGCATCACGAATGCTTTCTTTATCTAAGTAAAAATCAGATGGCGGAAAAGCTTCAATTAATTCCTGAACATTCAGGCTTTGAATAGCAACGACCATATCTATATCATGGGTAGACCTGGGTTCACCTTGCAAACTTGAAACGAGAGAACCTGTTATCATATATTGGATTCCAGCTTGATTGAGGGCTTGAATAACCTTCTTTAATAATTCCTGTTGTGACATTTATCGAGACGCTCCAAAAGTTTTTTTTTGAACCCTTCATCTGAAAGATTCGGAAACCTCTTATGTAATCCATAAATAAAAAGTTGATTGGCAAATTCAGACAACTCAAATGCCTTAAGCAACCTTTTTTCAGGCGACATTTCACGAAGCACTTGAATATATATCCTATGATTTGGACGTTTCTTAATATCCATATCTCCCTTGCAACCTTTGGCTGATAGGTCGTATTGTTTTTCACCTCATTAGATATTCATCTTATTAGATTGAATAGAAAAAATAAAATCAAGGAAGTTTATGTCAAATTATTTATGTATAAACATTGTCAAAATTTGAATAAACATAGCGCGGTAAACCGCAAATAACAAATATCAAATTATAAATTCTTTACCCCGTTAGATTTTTATTATTTTAATAGTTGGAAGGTAGTGAGATTATCAAGATGATAAAAATCAATAAACTATATTATTTGATAATTATCTAACGGGGCAAATAAATTCCAAAATCCAATAACCAAATGACCAAAATATTTTATTTCAGTTAATGGAGTTTATTTTTATTTAGAATTTGG
>JACNFI010000021.1 GCA_014384665.1 Candidatus Cloacimonadota bacterium | reverse complement strand
TTGTTATATTTGTTTCCTTCGTAAGCTTTGTGGTGAAAAAAGATATTGTGGTGGATGTACAAAATGGATTGGGATAATTCTGGTAGAGGAAATAACTTGTTGGCAGACTTGGTGTATCCCCTACACCTTGTTGATTCTGGTCAAAATAGAATGCTCCCATATCTGCTCTTGTGCTATCCGGGTCAAGAGGTGAATTTGGGTCGCCTGCATCTATGCAAGGTGACATTGTAGAGTCCTGTATTGGAAAGTTAGCCCAGGTTAAATGGAAATCACCATTTTGTGGGTCTGCAAATAATGGGTCTGCGTCTATGTTGCCTGTTCCGGTCCAGCCACCCTGTATGTCTGAATATGTTGCTGTGACTGAACCAGAATATACATATATTTCTTGCGGAGTATCATTCCAGAGAATGCAATTTGCTAAACTGGGGCTTGTGGAATAAAAATAGCAATAAATTCCTCCACCATCATTTCTTGCACTATTTTCACTAATTGTAACATTAGTTAGAATTGGGTCAGCTCCATCGCGGCAGTAAATCCCACCACCATAATAAAGAGCATTATTACCACTAATTGTAACATTTGTTAAATTCGGATCAGAACCATCACACCAAATTCCACCGCCTTCATATCCAGCAGTATTTCCACTTATGGTAACATTCGTTAAGTTCGGTTCAGAACAATACATAGAGTACATTCCACCACCACGAGAATTCGCACTATTTTCACTTATAATGATATTTGCCAGAGCGGGATTTGAATGATCATTGCAAGAAATTCCACCACCACCGTAAGTCGCAATATTTCCGGTTATGGTTACATTAAATAAACTTGGATTTGAATGATCATCACAGGAAATTCCACCACCCCATATTCCAGTATTTTCTCTAATAGCAACGCTCTCTAAATTAGGACTGGAATACTCACAATAAATTCCACCACCGTAATCTGAATAGTCACAAGAATAGCCATTCTGAATAGTCAGATTCTTGACAGTAAAGTGATTATCGTAATGACAGGTTAAAATACGGCTTAATCCTTCACCATCTAAAATAGTAAATTGCTCTCCTCCACCTTGTAATGAAATATAACTTCTACAATTTAATGGAAATATCTCGCCTATCTCTGCGGGAGAATAAATACCTGGTGTTAAATGGATAGCACGAGTAGTAGTACTATCAGGAATAATCTTTGCAAGTGCATAAGAAATTGTAAGTAATGGGTCACCAGGGGTTAAACCACTGTTATTATTAGATCCAATAGGACTGACATACAAGTCCTGATTAACCTGTTCAACTTTACAATTAAGAATATCAAAGGTAAAATTACTATTATATGGATAAGCAAAATGATTGTCTGGCTGTAACACAGTAAAAGTATCAACAATTACATTTATATTAGGGCTATGCCAGGCATAAATGTCATTTCCTATTCCGGCAAAATTCATAAAAATATTGCACCGATTGAAAGGATTAAACTGCGGACCAGAACTATCACGACACCAGATTCCACCTCCCTTATTCTTTGCAAAATTCCTAATGATAGTAACATCCTCTAAATTCAAGTGACCCTCACAGTATATCCCTCCACCCTTTGACTTGGTTTTATTATCTGCAATAACTACACTGTTTAAATTTGCGATGGAACCCCACATAAAAATTCCACCTCCACCACCACCATAATCTATATTGTCAATTATAGTAACATCAGTTAAGTTCATATTAGAATAAATACTGGAAATCCCACCCCCACCAAATTCAGCTCCATTATTATAGGCAACATTTTCACTGATGGCTACATTTTCCAAACTCATACCAGCTTCATAACAGTAGATTCCGCCACCTTCAAAACAAGCAGTATTCTTACTAATTATTACATCGTATAAACTTGGATTACCACCCCACGCACATTCAACTCCACCTCCATAATGAAACGCAGAATTTTCTGTAATTATAACCTTTTCTAAGTTCGGGTTTGAACCAAGATGACAACTAATACCACCTCCCCAGTTTGCTGTATTTCTTCTTATCAAACAATTTATTACCATAATACGAGATGAGTTGTCAAAGAAAATTGCACCCCCACATTCATCCAATCCACTACCACTTGCTTTACCATATTCCAATTTACAATAGATGAGTTTTGAAGTGTCTGGGGATGTTATATTTGTATCTTGAAATCGTAGCCCATGCCAACCTATGGTGGTATCCTGTGCTGTAAAAATTATTGTATCAGTTACAGTTCCTTCTGCTAACAGTCTGCCATATATATTAAACTTATAGTGCTCGGAAAAAATCACCTGCACACCAGGTTCAATTATTAATGTGCTGTCAATTGGAATATTTATTTCTCCGTCAATGATGTATGGACTGCCATCAATTGTCCAGATGCCACTTACATCTCCACCAGGGATGTGGGTCTCTGCAAAAGAGATAGCGGCAATAAGTAATAGACCAAATGTAGTTATTGTTCTTCTCATTCTTCTTACCTTTATTTGTATTATTCCGCTCTGTAGAGCGGGTTTCCACAGTTAAAAATTTTATTTCATAAGCAAGCATTTTTTTATGTCTATTATTTTATTATCAATTTGCAATTGGTAGAAATAAATACCTGAACTTACTACATCTCCTTGTTTATCTTTCCCATCCCATTTGGCTTTTCCAACTCCTAACTCATAACTCGTATCCCCGATTAAATCGGGGACTAATTCTTTTATTAACTGTCCTTTTATATTATAGATTTTTATTACTGCATCTTTAGAATTTCTGTTGGGAATAAAAAATGAAATAGTTGTTGATGTGGTAAAAGGATTAGGGAAACTTTTTAAATTAAATGAAACATATGGAATTTCAGTTACATCATCAACACTCGTATTTGAAGAATCCAGCCAATTATCATAATCAATAAAAGCAAGATCTTCATTATCAAATATATCGTAAATCGCGGAAATATTAGAAGGATAACTGACTGAATTCATTTCTTCAGTTGTTTCTTCTCCCCAGTAATTATACTGAAAATCAATGGTAGTGGTAGAATCTATAATTTCTGTATACGCATCATATAGGGAATTTCCATAAATATCATTATTGTTAATGATTGGTATCAAATTTCCTACAATTTTAATTCCAATATTTTCATTTTCAATGATTTGATTATATTCGATTACAGAGTTTGTGGAATAACAGCAAAAAGATGAAGCAACATAATTGGATTCATTTCCATAAATAAGATTATTCTCAACATAACCAGAAGAACATCCTAAACATAAACCACTGCCATAATCAATACCATATCCAGCATTTGTAATATTATGATGTATTTCATTATTTATCAGTTCACCATCCCAATCATAAAGATAAATACCACCTCCATGATATCCTTCAGTATTAAAAGCTATTTCGTTATTTTCAATGATTGCAGACGAATTAGAACAATATATTCCTGCACCGTTAAAATACCAATTGCCCATTTGATTATTGATAATTAGATTATCTTGAATTGTGGCTGAAGCATTCTCAATATATATTGCCTGAACAGTTGCTCCGGTAATTGTAAATCCAATTAATTGTGCATCTTGTGTTTCGTTGTTTTCAAAAATGACTACATGTTCACTTGCTGGTGGTAGTATAATACAATTATCGGGTCCATTTGCACTGATGACCGTGATGTCTTTTCCATTAAAATTAACACTTTCGTTATAAGTTCCATCATCGACAATTATTGTATACCCGTTTTGGGCAGCTTCAATTGCCTCATTAATGGTAGGATAATCACCAGGTACTTCAATTATTTGATCCTGTCGCGAAATCCAGTTCAGACAATTAATACTGAAGTCATAATTAGAGGGTGGAGACATGCCAATATAATCATCTCCTATTAAATAAGAACTACCCCCAACAAGTATCCGTCCATACCCATTTTGCTTACCTACTAAACAACAAATTATGTCAGGATATTCACCATATACGAAACTATCCTCATCTCCAAGTAGCAAAGGAGACCAATTCCCTGGAAAATCAATATAGGGAGCATGGAAGTTATAGACTTCATCTATATTATTAGTAAGTATATATGCAATTTCATTATTTCCAAATTCATGAAATATAGGAGCTTCTGGCCAATTATTATAATTATTTGTCGGATCCTGAATAAAAGTATCATTGTGAATACTTAAGTCAAAAATATTAAGCGCTTCCCGATCGTGATTGATAATATAAAATCCATATTCATTGTAAGAATATTCTCCTTCTTTCAAGGGAATAGGATTATATGGAAGTTCAGTAAACCGTACTGGTTTAGATTGAGAAATTGATTTTTCCATCATCCAGAGTTGGCGAACAATCTCAGATGGATTTTGACTTAGTTGAAGTGAGAGAATACCATTATACGCCTTTGTATCAATAAGATAGATAGCAATAAAATCATCTTCATTAGATAATTCAAGTAAAAGACGATCAATCCAATGATATCTCTTAAAAAATTCAATTGCAACATCATTAGGTAAACAGCGACTATTCATATATGATGGCAATTGTTCGTTAAATTGTCCAATTAATTCAGAACGGGTAATCCTATGCGTATTAAGAGATACATTCTGCTTGGATAAAATATTATCTGTCTCAGCAATTTCATAAGTGCGATCATGATGGGATTTGATACAATAGAGACCATATATAGGATACGGACTTTGATTTAATATTTCAATCTGGTTTCCTTGAACATGATATAACAGGAAATTCGGAGGTTTTGTCTTTCCGATTTCATAAAGTAATTCTACATATTCTGTTTTGGGTTTTACATCAGTCCATTGATATGAAGTAAGTTTATTATCATGGCTTATAATTGGTTTTGGTGATTGATAGGTAGGAATACCGTCAAATGAAATCTTAACATCTACTATCTTATTTGTATCGTAAAGTCTTATAACTGGTTTTGGTACAACATCATATTGATAATTATATAAACTTAAGAAACCTAATCCATCGTTTACCCAATCCTGTAGAATCTGCTCTTCATTTTGAGTGTATTCAATAATGTTTCCAAGAAAAAAATTCAATGAGTTATTCCATAAGCGATAATATGCAGAAAAATATGAGATATCAATAGATTCAAAGAAATGCGGTCCAGTTCCAATGATATAATTGAAAGGATAGACATCACCCCATAAATTCTGATTTATTATTGTCCATGTACCTGGAATTGGATTTTCAATCTCTCTAATTCCTTGAAATAAGCCAATAAACTCTCCGTTTGGATCTTCCATGTAAGCAAAAAAATCCCACTCAAAATAATAATCATCGGTTATGATATAAAGATGCTCTGTGTTTTCCTGGACATAAAATACTTGAAAGTTCAATGAATCAGGCGTTGGCAATGTTCCTTGAGCAAGGATGTTTTCAATTGGAAAATCTTCACCATCCAATTTTTCAAACTCAAAATCAGGATACATTGATTGTAAATCATCAGTGCAATCAAATCCATGAACACAATCTACAAGAATTTTTGGGAGTGCAAATATAATCTTGTTAGTAAACAGAAAAGCTATCAAAAGTATTAATCCTGTTAATTTTCTCATTTCTACCTCCTTAAAAAACATTCAAATTTTGCTATTTTGGTTTTTAAGACAAAAGTTGGATACAAATAAATTACCTTCTGTCAATTTTTTCATATCTACTTTTAACTTTAATTGATTTCAATCATCGCAAAATCACACACTTCTTAGTATCAATAATCCTGTTTCCTATTTTCAGACAATAGAAATAAATTCCATTAGAAAGTTGCCAGCCATTTTCATCTTTTCCATCCCAAACTACATTAGTCATCCGCCAGCTGGCGGATTGGTCATTTGTCATTGGAGTGAGGGTTTTTACAAGTTGTCCTTTTATATTATAAATTATAATCTCTGCGCTCTCCGCGTTCTCTGCGGTGAAAAAGGAAATTGTAGTAGCAGGATTGAAGGGATTCGGATATGCTGGTTTTAGAAATAATGAAGCAGAACCTCCAATCAATTCTGTATCTTCAATAGAAACATTTTCAGGTAATAGTTTGAGTAAGTATAAATCAAAATCATAAGTTCCAGAAAGGATATATCCAGCGTCAGAAGTTTCAAAAATATAACATCCAGCATCATAACCTGAGCCTCCATATGCTTGTGACCAGATTTCGTTTCCATCTTCATCTGTTTTTACAACAAAGATATCCATATTGTAACTACCTCGTTGACCACAGAGAATATATCCGCCATCTGAAGTTTGATTCACTGACCAACAACAATTACCTCCAAATGTATGTGACCAAATCTCATTACCGTTTTCATCTGTCTTTAATAAGAAAAAATACGATGCTACATATGGTGCCATATATCCAGCAATGATGTAACCTCCATCAGAAGTTTGCAAAACAGATGAGCCAAGATCCCCATAAATACCTCCAAATGTTTTAGACCAGGTCTCATTACCTAGATGGTCTGTTTTTATAAGATATACATCCTTTGAACCTGCGCCAAAGGAAGTAGTATAGCCAGTAATAATAAAACCTCCATCATTAGTCTGACGCACAAAGTATCCGTATTCAGCATCTGATCCACCGAAAGTATTAGACCAAATTTCATTACCGTTTTCATCTGTCTTTATTAAATAAATATCCCAATAGCCAGAACCAAATGATTCTGTATGTCCCACTATTATGTAACCCCCATCAGAAGTTTGTTGGCCACAATAACCTCTATCATGAGCTATTCCTCCATAGCACTGTGTCCAAATTTCGTTTCCATTTACATCAAGTTTAATTAAATATACATCAAAAGCACCAGATCCAAAAGAAGTAGTAGAACCAATCATAATATAGCAACTATCCGCAGTCTGATGAATAGTTCTAGCACTTTCAGAACCAGAACCACCAATTGTTTTACTCCAGATTTCATTACCTTGATCATCGGTTTTTATTAAATAAATATCGATATTATCTTCTTCAAAGGAAGTGGTCCATCCACAAGTGATATAACCACCGTCTATTGCTGGTTGAACACATAAACCAATATCAATTCCTTCTCCTCCAAAAGTTTGCTCCCAATCTATAACCTGACAAAAAAGTTGAAAATGTAAGAAGCCAAAAAATAATACAAACATAAATATTATTTTTCTTGTTATTACAGAATAAATTTTAATATTCGTCATTACAACCTCCATCAATTAACTTTTTACATTCTAATTTTATGTATAATATCAAATCCTACAAATCTAAAAATCTTAAAGAATTAATCGTAAATCAAAAGAAATTTTACTTCATCATTATCATCTTTTTTGTAGCTATAAAATTACCCGATTTTATTTTATACAAATAAATTCCTGATGAAACAGGTTTACCATTTTCATCTTTTCCATCCCAGACAACCTTCGGAAATTCGGAATTCGGAATTCGGAGTTCGAAATTCTTTACTAACTGGCCTTTAACATTATAAATTCTTATCTCTATGTTATCTGTCTGCCAGCGGGTTGGGTGAATATTAAATAAAATCGTGGTTGAACCACTAAATGGATTGGGATAATTTTGATGAAGCAAATAACTTGTTGGCAGACTTGGTGTATCCTCTACACCTTGTTGATTCTGGTCAAAGTAATATGCACCCATATCAGCTCTGGTGCTGTCCGGGTCAGGAGGCGATAAATTTTTATCTTAAAGCTATAAAAATTGCTCCTGATTTTC
>JACNFI010000020.1 GCA_014384665.1 Candidatus Cloacimonadota bacterium | reverse complement strand
TGAAAAACCTCCTAAATTACCATTGGATTTTATAACTCTATGGCATGGGACAACTAGGAGTAAATGGTTTTCCCTGAGTGCGTGTCCAACAGCTCTTTGGGCTGACTTTTTATGAATTTCTTTAGCAAGCTCAGAATAGGACATAGGTTTACTAAAAGGAATATTATAAACAAATTTCCACACATCTTTTTGAAAATTTGTTCCAATAAAAACAACAGGAAAACCAAATTTTCTTCTAACACCACAAAAATATTCTTTTATTTGTGTAAGATAAATATTTTCATTTGATATTTGAATATCTGAATCTGGAAAATGATTATTTATCCATTTCCCAGGATAAGATTTGAAGCTAACATTCAATAATCCATTTTTATTAAATATCAAATTAATTTTTCCAAATGATGTATTTACTTGACTTTTATATAGTTTCATTTTAATAATTATTTAATAAATACTACAAATCTATTGTCAATTAAAATGATTTATTTGACAAAGAATTATCGTTTCATATTCAAGTTCTATATTAAAGATTAGTAAACAATTATTTTGGAGATAATATGAAAAGCAGAGTAGTTGATTATTTTATTTCTTTAGTAAAGATTGATAGTGAATCTAAAGATGAGCTTGCAATGGCACAGAGGATGAGAGATGATTTAACAGCAATGGGAGCAGAAGTTGTTTTTGATAATGCTCATGTAAAAACTAAAGGAAATGTTGGAAATTTGCTTGCTCGGTTTTCAGGACAAATTGATAAAGAACCTCTTCTTCTTTGTTCTCACCTTGATACTGTTAAGCCGGGCAAAGGCATAAAACCTATAGTTAAAGATGGTAAAATATTTAGTGATGGCTCTACAATCTTGGGTGCAGATGACAAATCTGGAATTGTTGAGATTGTAGAAGCAATAAGAAGATTGCAGGAAAGACAGATTGCCTTTGCGCCTATTGAAGTCCTGCTTACAATTTCTGAGGAAATTGGATTATTTGGTGGGAAAAATCTGGATTATTCTCTTTTGAAAGCAAAAACAGGATATTCTTTGGATAGTCATAGAATCGGCTCAGTCGTAATACAAGCTCCGACCTTAAATAAGTTTGATATTAAAGTTTTTGGTAAGGAGTCCCATTCTGGCGCCTGTCCAGAAAGAGGTATAAGTGCTATCCAAATTGCCGCTGAAGCAATTTCAAAACTAAAATTAGGCAGGATAGATGAGGAAACAACTGCAAATATTGGTATAATTAAAGGTGGGGTTGCTCGTAATATTATACCTAATGAAGTTACATTAGAGGGTGAAGTCCGTAGTCATAATATAGAGAAATTAGAAAAAATTACCGGTGCAATCTTAAATATCTTTAATGAAACTGCTCAACAATATCAAGTTGAAGTTAAGAATCAAATTTATAAATCAAGAGTAGATTCAAAAGTCACTAATGATTTCCCTGCCTTAAAAATTGATAAAAATGAAGAGGTAGTAAAAATTGCCTTACAGGCGGCAGAAAATATTGGTCTTGAGCCAAAAGTTGAAATTGGCGGTGGTGGAAGTGATTCTAATATTTTCTATAGTCATGGATTAAATATTCCTATACTTGGCACTGGGATGCAAGATGTCCATTCTCTAAAAGAAAATATTAGTATTAGTGATTTAGAGAAGGGTACACTTTGGATAATGGAAATAATAAAAGAATATAGTAAAAGAGGAATCCGGAATATATCATGAACCGATTATTTTTTGAAAGAGGTAAAAATGACAAATTTCTAATTTCTAATATCTAATAAAATTCCAAATGATCAAATTTCAAAAAAAGAAAAGACAGATTTTGATATTTGGATTTTGACATTTTATTTGAAATTTGAAATTAGGATTTAGAAATTATATCGTGAGTAGGTAATTAGGATTTAGAAATTTTCAAAAGGAGTTTTTATGGACAAAAAAATTAGAGTTTTAGTTGGCAAACCCGGACTTGATGGGCATGACCGCGGTGCAAAGGTAGTTGCTGCTTCCTTGCGAGATGCTGGAATTGAGGTGATTTACACAGGACTGCATCAAACCTGCGAAAGTATTGTGGAAGCAGCAATTCAAGAAGATGTGGATATAATTGGGCTTTCCATCCTTTCAGGTGCTCATATGACAATTTTCCCCCGCATTATTAAACTTCTGAAAGAAAAAGGTGCGGAAGATATCATTGTAACTGGTGGTGGAATTATCCCCGAAGATGATATAGAAAAATTGTACAAAATGGGAGTGAAAAAAATATTCACACCTGGAACTCCAACAGGTAATATTATTGAATTTATTAAAAAGGCAATAAAATAGCAGAAGATTATAAATGACAAATATCAAATTTCAAATATCAAATAAAATACAAAATGAATAAATCTCAAAAAGCGAGAAATTACTTAACTTTGATATTTGGATTTTGAAATTTTATTAGAAATTAGATAATTAGGATTTAGAAATTTCTTGGGAGTTTATATGAAAATAGTAAAAAAATTAAAACTTGGAGATTTTGAATTGCTTTTTCTCCGTGATGGAGAATTCTGGCTCGATGGTGGAGGGTATTTTGGCATCGTTCCAAAAGTAATTTGGTCAAACTTGGTAACACCTGACGAACTGAATAGAGTAAAATTAAACAGCAATCCGCTTTTAGTAAAGACAGATGAACACAATGTTCTCATTGACCCCGGCTTAGGAAACAAATATTCTGAGAAACAAAAAAAGATTTTCAAAATCAGTTATGAGCCATCTATTGAACAATGTTTGAATGAGATTGGTATGACTGCAGATGACATTGATATCGTTGTTGCTACACATCTTCATTTTGACCATGTTGGTAGTTGCACAAAAATTGAAAATGAAAATATAGTCCCAACTTATAAGAATGCCATCCATTATTTTCAAAAGAATGAGTGGGAAGATGCTATTCATCCTGATGAACGAACCAAAGGCACATATTTTTTGGAGAACTATGTTCCTTTGATGGATGCAGGTTTGGTGAAACTTGTTGAAGGAAATGTTGATATCGTTCCTGGCATCAGCGTGGAAATTACAGGTGGTCACACGAAACATCATCAAATTGTATTTGCCAGGTCAAAAGGAAAGATTGCCTCATATTGGGGTGGTATTTTGTCTGCAGTAACTCATATAAAAATTCCATATACAATGGGCTTTGACCTTTATCCTGTGGAAATTATGCAGAAAAGAAAAGAACTTTACAAAAGAGCAATTGAAGAAAATTGGTTAGTCTGCCTGGAGCATGAACCTGTAAATCCCTTTGGCTTTATTCGTTTAACCGAAGATGGGAAGAATTATTATTTTGAGAGAAAAATGTGAATCAATACAAAAATCAATATGATGAAATTTGATAAAAATCATAATAAATAGTAAGATGCCACTTAGCGAAGCAGATACAAGAGCAAAACTAATTATATATTCTTCTAATGGTCATCTTTTTGTTGAGTATGATAATTTTTCAGATGATATATAAAATATTGATACTAACTTATTAGAAAAATTTCAAAAAAATTGCCAATCTTAATAATAAGTTAAATTTATTGTTCCAAAATAATTTATTAAAGAAAGCTGATAAATGGACAAACAATTTTTCATTTCTAATAGAAAAAATCTTTGTAATATGATGGAAGACAAATCTTTATCAATCTTCTTTGCAAAGCAATCTCCTCAAAGAACATTGCCATCCAATTTTGTGCAAAGCAAAAATTTCTACTATCTCACAGGATTAAAAATTCCCAATTCAATTTTATTGTTTTCAAAAAAAGGAAAGAAAACAGATGAACTTCTTTTCATAGAAAGAAATATCCCTGAATATGAAGTTTGGATTGGAAAAAAAATATTAACCGAACAAGCCAGCAAAATTTCTGGCATAAAAAAGGTCTATTACCTGGATGATTTTGATAGAGTATTTCATTCATTTGTTCAAAAAACTGAGATATGCTATTACGACTATGAAACCAATCCAATAGATTTTAATCTGTCCACTGAACTTGTTAGATTAAATCAAATCAAACAGCATTATCCAACTCTCAAAATTAAAAAGGTGACTCCATTTCTTTCCAAATTGCGAAGTAAAAAAAGCAAACCAGAAATTGAAAATATCAGAAATGCTATTTCATTGACAAACTCAGGAATAAAAAGCATCTTAAAAAACACAAAACCTGGTATGATGGAATATGAATTAGAAGCATATTTTGCTTTTGAAACTACTCGTCGTGGAGAAAAGCAACTCGCATTCTTACCAATTGTGGCAAGCGGACAGAACGCAACAATCTTACATTATGAAAAAAATGCAGAAAAAATAGGTAATAATGACCTGATAATTCTAGATGTTGGTGCAAAATATAATGAATATTGTGCAGATATTTCAAGAACTTTTCCTGCTTCTGGAAAATTCAATAAACGGCAGAAAGAAATATACAATGAAGTTCTTCAAATTCAAAAGAAAATGATTGATTCTGTTAAGCCTGGCATATCCATCAATACATTAAATAAAAAAGCGATTAAACTAATCACAGAAGCACTTTTCAGGTTAAAACTCATTAAGAAAAAATCCAAAGGAACCCCGCCAAAATCGGATCCTTTGGACACCTCTGGCGGAGAAGAATACAAAAAATATTATATGCACAATATCGGACATCATCTTGGACTGGATGCACATGATTTAAATAATAGAGAAGAAAAATTACAAGCTGGGAATGTCATTACCATTGAACCGGGAATTTATGTAAAAGAAGAAAAAATTGGTGTAAGGATTGAAGATGATATTTTAGTGACAAAAAATGGTGCTGAAAATCTTTCATCAATTATTCCTAAAGAAATTGATGAAATTGAAGATATTATGAAAAAATAGGGAAAAAGATGAGAAAAATAGCGATATATCCCGGCACTTTTGACCCAATTACAAATGGGCATATTGACATAATTGAAAGAGGTTGCAAAATTTTTGAAAAGGTAATTGTGGCAGTTGCAAAAGCAACAAATAAGGAATGTTTTTTCACACTTGATGAAAGAATTCATCTTGCAAATATTTCCATAAAGCATATTAACAATGCGGAAGTTGAAGGTTTTGATGGTTTGGCAGTTAATTTCGTTAAATCAAAAAAAAGTTCTATTATGATTAGAGGTTTTCGCGCAGTTTCGGACTTTGAATATGAACTCCAAATTGCGCATGCAAACAGAACTTTATGTGAAGATATTGAAACAATTTTTCTTACTCCAAAGAACAAATATCTTTATCTCAGCTCAAGTTTGGTTAAGCAAATTGCCCGTTTGGGTGGCTCAATCAAAGAATATGTACCTGATGCAGTTCAGGATGCGATTAAGAATAAAATGCAGAAAAAGTAATTGTAAATCTTTATTGATAATGAATATACCTGAAATTTATATTCTGAATTGGCGTTTATTAGCGTTAATTAGCGGTTTATGATATGTCATACAAAAAAACAGTTCTGAAAAATGGCATAACAGTCCTTTCAGAGAAAGTGGATTATGTTCGCTCAATCTCTATCGGAGTATGGATAAATGCTGGTTCTCGTGACGAAACTTCTAAAAATCGTGGAATTGCACATTTTCTGGAACATATGCTTTTCAAGGGAACTGCAAAACGCGATAAATATGAAATTGCTCATTTTCTTGAATCTCTTGGTGGCGCAGTAAATGCCTTCACAAGCAAAGAATTTACCTGCTTTTATGTGCGAGTATTAAGTGAATATCTAAAGCAAAGCATTGATTTGCTTTCTGATATTATTCAGAATTCAGTGCTTATGGAGAAAGAAATAGAGAAGGAAAAAAAAGTAGTTCTTGATGAGATTCATGAAGTTAACGATAATCCCAGTGATTTAATATTTGAAAAATTTTTTGAAGACCTTTTCTTGGAGCATCCTCTTGGGCATCCGATATTTGGATTTACGAATGATGTGGAAAAATTCAATAAAAGCACTTGCCAGAATTTCATTGCAAATTTTTATGTCCCACAAAGAATTATTATAACTACCTCAGGATTTCTGGAGCATAAGAAACTTATCAGATATGTGAAGCAATATTTTCATTATTCAATGAAAAAAGGCAAAAAAAGAATGTTCCCCCCTATTACCGAAATCAAGCAAAAAGAAAACATTTACAGTTACACAACCAACCATCAAACCCATATCTGCACAGGTATAAGGACATTTCCTTATAACGGCAAAAATCGTATTGCATTGTTAGTTCTGAATGCTATTTTATCTGCTGGTATGAGTTCGCGTTTGTTTCAGAATATTCGTGAAAAATATGGTATTGGATACGACATTCATTCATTTGCTGAGTTTTTTCACGATACAGGATTTTTTGGAATTTATGCTGCTACAACTCCTGAAAACAGCAAAAAGTGTCTGGAATTGATTAAATCAGAGATTCAGGCAATTGTAGAAAAGCCAGTAACCAGAACTGAATTATCCACAACAAAAGCCCAGTTGAAATCAAGTTTAGTTATGGGATTGGAAAGCACAACCGCAAGAATGAATCGGCTTGCACAACAATATATTTACACAAAAAGTATCAAACCAATTGATGAAGTAATGAAAGAAATAGAAAGCATTGAACCAGACCACATCCAAGAATTGGCTCAGGAATTGTTCAAACCAGAAAGGTTCATCACAACGATTTTGAAGGCAAAAAAATAAAAGACAAAAAATGCTTGACATAAATATTACCAAAAAATTTCTTTAAGAAGACTAAATAATTTGGCATATAAATTATGAAAATGGATGAAAAATTAGCCACCTCAAAAATTACTCCAGAATTGATTGAGTATATTGTTAAAAAAATCGTCAAAGCAATTGACCCCGAGAAGATCATTCTATTTGGTTCTTATGCCAGAGGTGACTTTAGCAAAAACAGTGATTTGGACTTATTTATCATCAAAGATGGTGAGCATGATAGTCGCATGATGAGAGGAAAAGTTGCGGATTTGCTCTGGGGAAGACGCTTTCCAGTGGATTTGTTTATAAGAAAAACTGAAGAGGTTGAATGGAATTTTCGGGCAAAAAACCCATTCTACCTTTATCATATTTTCAAAGATGGGAAGGTTTTATATGAAAAAAAGAAATCCTGAAGAGGTAGAATTAATGCAAAATTGGCTTTCCTATGCTAAAGAGAATTTACTTACTGCAAAAACTATCATAACAGAAGAATTTTCACCATATCATACTGTCTGTTTTATGTGTCAGGGAAGTGTTGAAAAATATATTAAAGCATATTTAATTTGGAATGGCTGGATTTTAGAAAAAATCCATGATTTAGAAGACCTGCTTACTCACGCAATTGATTTTGACTCTGAATTTGCAACACTTAGAGAGGACTGTAAACTTTTAAATAAATATATTACCGAAGAACAATATCCTGGAGACCTGCCATTTGAAGCAATTGGCGAAAAAGATGCAAAAGAAGCAATTAAAGCTGCAGATAAAATTTCTAAATTTGTTCTAAAAAGAATAAAATTTACTGACTAACTAAATTAAAAACTAAACAATCTCCCCCTTTCCAAAAAATTCTTCTTATACTTTTCCTTTAGAAATTTATGAGTCCACTTTAAAAAGGTATTTCCCACGTCATACCAGAGGACAGATCCACCTCTGGTGGAAAATACGCAAAAAATACATACGGATATTACTGAATTTACACTAATCATTTTCGAGTATTTCGTGTGTTTCGCGGG